>JBMFPD010000259.1:0-4569 GCA_049969295.1 Anaerolineae bacterium
GAAGCGGCCATCCGCTGCCAGTCCAGCTGGCTCAGGTCCAGGACCCGGAGGCGCACCCGCCCGCGGCGGGCGGCCATGGCCAGGGTCCGCTGGCACTGCTGGCAGGCGGTGACGAGGACTTGCGCGCCGGTGGTCTGGGCCTGGGCCAGGCGCAGCGCGGCGATGGCGGCCGCGAGGTCCCGGTCCACTGACTCCAGGTTGCCGCCGCCCCCACAGCACATGGCGTTGGCCCGGCTATCGGCCATCTCCCGCAGTTCCACGCCGGGGATGGCCCGCAGGACCTCCCGTGGCGGGTCGTAGACCCCCTCCTTGCGGCCCAGGTCGCAGGGGTCGTGGTAGGTGACGACCAGGGGCTCGCCCGCGGGCTCCCGCCAGGGGATGCGTCCCTCCCGCACCGCCTGGGCCAGGAACTCCACGGCGTGGAGGACCTCCACCCGGCCCTGGGGGTAGGCCGTGCGCCAAGCATGGTAGCAGGAGGGGCAGGTGGTGACGATGCGGCGGACGCCCCGCGCTTCCAGAGCCTCCAGGTTGTGGGCGATGAGGTCGTCGGCCGGCAGGCCCGCCGAGAGGAGGGGGTAGCCGCAGCACCACTCCTCGCCCCCCAGGAGGACGAAGGGCTCGCCCAGGGCCTGGAGGATGCGGCTGAAGGACTGGGGGATGTCGTAGACCATGGGGTAGAGGCCGGCGACGCACCCCACCCAATAGGCCGTCTCCGCTTCCTCGGCCCCCACCGCCTCGCCCAGGTTCTCCCGCCAGAGGAGGCGGGTCTCGTTGGGCTCGCCGGAGATGTTGTGGTGGGTGCGGACCCGGTCCCCCAGGTCCCGCAGGGGTTGGGGGAAGGCCACCGTGTCGGCCAGGTGGCGGCGGGCCAGGGCGAAGATCTCGTCCAGGCGTACCCCACCCGGGCAGTGCAGAGTGCAGGAGCGGCAGTCCAGGCAGCGCCAGAGGCGTTCGCCCACGGCCGGCGTGAGAGGGATGATCCCCTCGTCCACTGCCCGCAGCAACTGGACTCGTCCGCGAGCCGTCGCCCCCTCCTGGCGCAGGACCTCAAAGGTGGGGCACGCTGCCTGGCAGTAGCCGCAGCGGGTGCAGCGCAGCATCTCCTGATAGTACGGTTTGAGGTGGTGCATGTCGGATCTCCAGCAAGCAGCGATCAGCAATCAGCGGTCAGCCATCGGCGATCAGCGGTCGGCGGTCAGCCTGCTGCCCGGTCCAGGAGGACGCCCTGGGCCGCGGCCACGCCCGCGCCGGGTTCAAAGCGGTAGCCCACCGCGGCCAGGCCCTCCTCCAGCGCGGCGACGGTGGCGACGATATCGCGGGGCGTGGTGGGGCCCATATGCCCGATGCGGAAGTAGCGGGCCCGGATCTCTGGGTGCAGGCCGCCGGCCAGGATGGCCCCGGCCTGGGCCACGTGCTGCAGGAGCGAGGCATCCACGCCCTGCGGGTAGTAAGGTGCGGTGAGGGTGGTGGCGCGGAAGCCTGGCCTGGCCACCTGCTCCAGGCCCAGGGCCTCCACCGCGGCCTTGCACATGTCCGAAAGGAGGCGGTGGCGGCGGAAGCGGGCCTCCATCCCCTCCTTCAGGATCTGGCCCAGGCTCACCTCCAGGGCGTAGATGAGGTTCACGGGTGGCGTGGCGAAGTAGGCCGCCTTGCGGGCCTCGTAGGCCTCCATGATGGGGAGCCAGAGGGACCAGTCGGCGTAGTAGTTGGGGACGGGGGTCCGGCGCGCCCGGAAGCGCTCCAGGGCGCGAGGGCTGGCCACGAGGAGCGCGAGGCCGGGCGGCACGCTGATGGCCTTCTGGGAGGCCGTGAGGTAGACGTCCACACCCCACTCCGACTGGTGCATCTCCTCGCCGGCGGTGGCGCAGACGCCATCCACCAGGACCAGCGCGCCGGCCTCCCGCCCGGCGGCGGCCATCCCCTGGACGTCTGCGACCACGGCGGTGGAGGTATCCACGTGGGTGATGGCCAGGATGCGGTAGTCGGCCTGGGCCAGGGCCTGGCGGACCTCCTCCGCGCTGGGGGCCTCGCCCAAGGGGGCGCGCAGGTGGGTGACCTGGGCGCCGTACCGCGTCAGGATGTCGGCGAAGCGGTCGCTGAAGTAGCCGGTGTTGACGACGAGGGCCCTGTCGCCCGGTTCCACCAGGTTGCAGGCGGCCATATCCATGGCCAGGGTGCCGGAGCCGGCCACGACGAAGGGCTGGCCGTCGGGGCAGAGGAAGACGTCCCGCAGCATCTCCAGGGCATGGCCGAAGCAGTCCACGAAGTCCTGGGCGGTGTGGCTGGTGGTGGGCTGGCCCATAGCGGCGAGGACTTCCGGCTCAAACTCAATGGGCCCGGGGATCATCAGGAGTCTGCGGCCTTTCATGGTGACCTCCTCTTTGAGAAGACGCGGGTTAGCCTGAAACGCTGGCACCGCTACCGCGGCAGCGCTCTATGATAGAATTATGGCACAGGAAAGGGTTTAGGGCAAACCGGATAGCGACCTCTCCTCATCCCCCATCCCCCTTCCCCTCTCCGCATCGGAGAGGGGAAGGGGGCCAGGAGGTGGGGGTGAGGTCTGCCAGTTGACAATTCCCTGCCCTCCTGCTATACTTTGTGACAAATGGCACAAGCCCCCAGGGCCCATTGCCCTGGCTTCGCTGGGCCCTCTGCACAGGAGGGAGGTGGAAAGACCGTGAGGCATTCAGCACCGCACAAGGGACGCTCCGCCAGGGCCACCGGCCTCCCAGGCCCCACCCTGGCCCGCCTGCCCTTCTACTACCGCCGCCTGCTCCGCGCCCTGGACGAGGGGCAGGAGATCGTCTCCTCCGAGGACCTGGGCCAGGAGGCCGACGTGCCCGCCGCCCAGGCCCGCAAGGACCTCTCCTACCTTGGGGAGTTCGGCCGGCCAGGCGTGGGCTACAACGCCGAGTCCCTGGCCGACCACCTGGGGGAGTTCCTCGGCCTGACGCGGGACCGCACGGCCATCATCGTCGGGGCCGGACGCCTGGGCATGGCCCTGGCCGCCTACACCGGCTTCGCCCGCTACGGCCTGCACATTGAGGCCCTCTTTGACATTGACCCCGGCAAGTTCAAGCAGCGGGTCGGCTCCAAGCCCATCCTGCCCATGTCCAGCCTGGGGGAGTGGTTCCAGAAGCACCGCGTGGACCTTTCCATCATCGCCGTCCCGGCCTTCGCGGCCCAGGCGGTGGCCGACCGCCTGGTGGAGGCCGGTGCCCGCGCCATCTGGAACTTCACCCCGCGGGAAATCCAGGTCCCGCCCCACGTCTACGTCCAGAACGAGGACCTGGGCACACGCCTGGCCATCGCCCTGTACCATCTGCGCATCCGGGAGGAGGAAGAAGAGGCCGGGTGAGCCCTACCCTGGCCCTTCGCCTTCCCGCAACCTGTGCCGCGCCCGCATGAAGTCCAGCACCCGGGGCATGAGGCGGGTGTAGAGGAAGTACCTTCCCCGGCCGCCCGGGAAGTCGTAGGCCCCGATGCGCTCCACGAAGCGGCCCCCGAAGCCGGCCTTGAACCGGTACACGCCCCACAGAGGGTCGCTCTCCTCCAGCCGTTCCGGCGCGCCCCAGAAGTCGTACTCCCGCACCCCGGCCGCCCGCATCCGCAATATCGCCTCCCACTGCAGGAGGTGGTTCGGCATGAGTTCCCGCTTGCGGCTGGCCGAGGCCCCGTACATGTACCAGGCCCGCTCTCCGAAGCGGAAGACGAGGACGCCCGCCAGGAGGTCCCCTTCGTGGTACGCGAGGAGCAGATACGCCATCCCCGCCGCCAGGAAGCGCGACCAGAGGTCCTGGTAGTAGGCGAAGGGCCGGATGAGGAAGCCGTCCCGCTGGGCCGTTTCGTGGTACAGGCGGTAGAAGGCCGGGAGGTCCGGGAGCCCTCCCTCCCGCACCTGCACCCCGCGGCGCATCGCCAGGCGGATGTTGTAGCGCGCCTTGGGGTGCATCTGAGCCAGGAGCGCCTCGGGCTCCGGAGAAAGGTCCAGCACCACCGTGTTGCGGAACTGGACCTGCTCGCGGGAGGCGACCCACCCCCGGCGGGCCAGGAGGGAGGCGACGGCTTCGCCCGGCGCGTCCGGCGCCACCTCCACATCGGGGTCCATTTTGAGGAAGATGAGGCCCTCTCGCCGCACCAGCGCCTCCAGGTGGCCCAGGACCTCCTCCCAGAGGCCCTCGTCGTCCCAGCGGTCCAGGCAGGGGCCCTTGGGCACATACCCCACGCCCCAGGGGAGGCCCCGCACCCGCCGCAGGAGCACCGAGGCCGCGGCGCGGGCCCGCCCCCCCTCGCGGAAGAGAAAACGGCGCGGCTCCCATCCGTGGCCGGCCTTGAAGGCCGCCCACTCCGCGGTCTGGAGCACGTGCGCTCCGGGGACCTCGTGCAGCGCGGCATCCCACAATCTATCGTCCAACTCGGTGCAGACCTCCACGTTGCTATCCTCCGGAAAGCCGCAGGCCAGGGTGGAGAGGTAGGTCACCTTCTCGGCGCCAGTATACCGCATCCGGCGCAGGACGGCCAGCCACCGCCGCAGGGCCGGCCCGACCCGTCCCGGCAGCGGCCTTGCCG
>JBMFPD010000260.1:0-4547 GCA_049969295.1 Anaerolineae bacterium
GGCCGAGGCCGGCACTTCGTACTCCACCTCTTCCACTTCCTCGCGGCGGATGATGGCCACTCGGCGGCCGTCGATCTCCTCCCACAGGCAGTGGCCGTCCATGCCCGCCACGATCTCCTCGCCCGCACCGTTCCGGGCGATGACCGTATCGGCCTGCACCCGCTCGCCATCCTCCACCACCAGTTCGTAGGAAGGCGGCACCTCCAGGGTGTTGGTCACCACGTGCATATCCCGGACCTTCAGTTTGCGCACGTCCCCTTCCCAGTAGATGTCCACCACACCGTCTATGTCGGCCATGATGGCCTCGCCCTTGGGCGTCCGGGCCTCAAAGAGTTCCTCAACCCGCGGCAAGCCCTGGGTGATGTCCTCCCCGCCTGCCACACCGCCGGTGTGGAAGGTGCGCAGCGTCAGCTGGGTCCCCGGCTCGCCGATGGACTGGGCAGCGATGATGCCCACGGCCTCGCCGATCTTGACCAGGCCCCCGCGTGCCAGGTCCCGTCCGTAGCACTTGGCGCACAGGCCAAAGGGCGCTTCGCAGGTCATGGGCGAGCGGACGTACATCCGGTCCACCCCGGCCCGCTGGGCCAGTTCAAACTTCTGCTCGGTGATCTCCTCGCCCCGCTCAATGATCACCTCGCCGGTCCTCGGGTCGGCTACTGGCGCCGCGGCGATGCGCCCCACCACCCGCTCGGCGAACGACTGCTGGACCTCCTTAGCTCCCTTTGCATCCAGCCAGATACCGGCGTGGGTGCCGCAGTCCTCCTCCACGATGATCACATCCTGGGCCACGTCCACCAGGCGGCGGGTCAGGTAGCCGGCGTCGGCTGTGCGCAGGGCCGTGTCCGCCAGGCCCTTGCGCGCGCCGTGGGTGCTGAGGAAGTACTCCAGGGCCGTGAGCCCTTCGCGGAAGTTGGAGCGGATGGGCAGCGGGATGATCCGCCCCGACGGGTCGGCCATGAGGCCCCGCATGCCAGCCAGTTGCCGCACCGGCTGGATGCCGCCCTTGGTCGCCCCGGAAGTGGCCATGGCCCCGATGTTCCCCGCCTCGTCCAAGCGCCTTCTCACGACGTCGGTGATGAGGTCCGTGGCCCGCGTCCACAGTTCCACCACTTTGGCGTACTGCTCTTCCTCGGTGATCAGCCCGCGGCGGTACTGGCGCTCAATCTCCTCCACCTGGGCCGCCGTCTCTTCCACGATCCGCTCTTTCTCCTCCGGCACCTCAATATCGCTGATGGCGATGGTGATGCCGCTGCGGGTCGCATAGGTGAAGCCCAGGCGCTTGATCTCGTCCACCAGGGCCGCGGTCCGCTCCTGGCCGAAGTACTGGTAACAGTCCCCCACCAGGTCGTTCAGGGCCTTCTTGTCCATCCGCGCGTTGACGAAACGCAGTTCCTCCGGCAGGGCCAGGTTGAAGATCACCCGCCCCACGGTCGTCTTGAGGAGGGTGCGTTCCTCCAGCGCCTGTTTGATCTCCTCCACGGCCCTGGGCCCCAGGCCCTTGACCTCCATGAGGTGGTCCTCGCCAGCCTTCAGGAGTTCCACCACCTGCCCCACCCGGGTGATGTCGGCCTGGAGCAGGGCGTCCAGCACCCGCTTGGAAACGGAGAGGACATCTACCGGCGAGGTGTAACTCCACCGTCGGTAGGGCACCTGGATGGGCGCGTGCAGGTCCACCACCCCCAGTTCGTGGGCCAGCACCACCTCGTCCAGGTCGGCGAAGACCTTGCCTGCGCCCTTGGCGTCCGGCTCCTCCATCGTCAGGTAGTAGCACCCCAACACCATGTCCTTGGAGGGGCCCACGATGGGCTCGCCGCTGGCCGGCTTGAGGAGGTTGACGGTGGAGAGCATCAGTTCCCGGGCCTCGCGGACAGCGGCATCGGACAGGGGCACGTGGACCGCCATCTGGTCGCCGTCAAAGTCGGCGTTGAAGGCCGCGCAGACCAGCGGATGGATCTGGATGGCACTCCCCTCAATGAGCACCACCTCAAAGGCCTGGATGCCCAGGCGGTGCAGGGTGGGCGCCCGGTTCAGGAGGACCGGCCGCTCCTTCGTCACTTCCTCCAGCACGTCCCAGACCTCCGGGCTCATCCGCTCCACCAGCCGCTTGGCACTCTTGATGTTGTGGGCGTAGTTGTACTCCACCAGTTTGCGCATGACGAAGGGCTTGAAGAGTTCCAGCGCCATGCGCTTGGGCAGACCGCACTGGTGCAGTTTCAGTTCCGGGCCGATGACGATGACCGAACGCCCGGAGTAGTCCACCCGCTTCCCCAGCAGGTTGCGGCGGAAGCGCCCCTGCTTGCCCTTCAGCATGTCGGAAAGGGATTTGAGTTTCCGCTTGCCCGACCGGGAGACGGCCCGGCCCCGTCGGCCGTTGTCAATGAGCGAGTCCACCGCCTCCTGCAGCATCCGCTTCTCGTTGCGCACAATGACATCCGGCGCGCCCAGTTCCAGAAGGCGCTTGAGGCGGTTGTTGCGGTTGATCACCCGTCGGTAAAGATCGTTCAGGTCCGAGGTGGCGAAGCGACCGCCATCCAACTGCACCATGGGGCGCAGTTCCGGCGGGATGACCGGAAGGACGGTGAGGATCATCCACTCCGGCCGGTTGCCGGACTTGCGGAACGCCTCCACCACCCGCAGCCGCTTGATGGCCTTCTTCCGCCGCTGCTTGGACTTGGTCGTGCGGATCTCGTGGCGCAGTTCCTTGGCCATCTTGTCCAGGTCCATGCGGACCAGGATCTCCCGCACGGCCTCCGCCCCCATGCCGGCAGAGAAGACGTTGCCCCACTTCTCGGAAAGTTCTCGGTACTGGGCCTCGCTCAGGAGGTGCATTTCGGCGATGGACTTCAGTTCGGCCACGTCCGCCTCGTGCTGCTCCTGGAGGCGCTTGACCTCCGTTTCCAGTTCCTGACGGAGGCCGTCTATCTCCTCCTCGGCCTGCTGGCGGACCAGATCCTTCTTCCCGGCAATGGCCAGGGCGATGCGGTCCTGCTCCAGCCGCACCTCCGCCTCCAGGTCGCTCAGGCGGTCCTGGACGACCTGGTTCAACCGCTCCAGGGTCTCGGGGGTGATCTCCTCCCCCTTGTCCACAAGGGGCTCATCCAGCCAGTCCACCCGGAGTTCGGTGCGCTTCTTCTTCCCCAGGGACCCTTCCAGTTTGTCCCGCCACTCGCGGGCGAACTCCATCAGTTCGTCCGTCTGCTGGGCCAGCCGCTCCTCCAGGGCGCGGTGTTCCGCCGCCAGTTCCTCGTCCAGGCGAGCGAGTTCCGCATCCCGCCGCGCCTCCACAGCGGCGATCTTCTCCTGGACCTCCGCCTCCAGCCGGGCGATCCGCTGCTTCAGTTCCCGGTCCAGTTTCTGCAGCAGCCGGGCGCGGGCCTCCTCGTTGACCTCGGTGACGATGTACTGCGCGAAGTAGAGGACCCGCTCCAGGTTCCGCGGCGAGATATCCAGGAGGAGCCCCAGGCGGCTGGGCACGCCCTTGACGTACCAGATGTGGCTCACTGGAGAGGCGAGGGTGATGTGCCCCATGCGCTCCCGGCGCACCCGGGCCGGGGCCACCTCCACCCCGCACTTCTCGCACACGATCCCCTTGTAGCGGATCCGCTTGTACTTCCCGCAGTAGCATTCCCAGTCCCTGGTAGGGCCGAAGATGCGCTCGCAGAAGAGACCATCCCGCTCCGGCCGCAGGGTGCGGTAGTTGATGGTCTCCGGCTTGAGCACCTCACCGTGCGACCACGACAAGATCTGTTCTGGCGAAGCCAGGCTGATCCGAATGGCATCAAAATCAGCAGGCATCAGACACGTTCCTCCTCAAGACAAACCAAGGCCCGTGCCCCGCAGGGTTCCGGCCCACCTACCGGCCGAAACTCAGGTCGCTGGGGAAATCCAGCCCGAAGCCGATGCGGGGCAGGCGCTCCTCCTCTTCCTCTTTCGTCAGGTCCACCACCTCGTCCTCCTCGTTGAGGACCTCCACGTTCAGGGCCAGCGACTGCAGTTCCTTGACCAGGACCCGGAAGGATTCCGGCACCCCAGGCTCCTGGATCCGCTCGCCCTTGACGATGGCCTCGTAGGTCCGGATCCGCCCCACCGTGTCGTCCGACTTCACGGTGAGCATCTCCTGGAGGGTGTGGGCCGCGCCGTAGGCCTCCAGGGCCCAGACCTCCATCTCGCCGAAGCGCTGGCCGCCGAACTGGGCCTTGCCACCCAGGGGCTGCTGGGTGACCAGGGAGTAGGGGCCGGTGGACCGGGCATGGACCTTATCTTCCACCAGGTGGTCCAGTTTCATCATGGTGATGATCCCCACCGTCACCGGCCGGTCAAAGGGCTCGCCGGTCTTCCCATCGCGGAGGATCATCTTGCCAGTCGTGGGGGCGGGGTGGCCCGTGCGGAGGGTGTGGACTTCCGCCGCCCGCTCCAGTTCCTCGTCCGGCAGGTTCTGGACGTCCACTCCTTCCTGAGCCAGCCACAGACGCAGGCACACGGTCCGCGCCCGGGCGTCGGCCTTGCGGCGCTCCTCCAGGGGCCTTGGGTCGTCCTCAAAGACGAAG
>JBMFPD010000261.1:0-4521 GCA_049969295.1 Anaerolineae bacterium
GGCGCGGCACAGGTCGTGGCCCTGGACGCCGACCCCGTGGCCGTGCGCGCGGCGGCCGAGAACGCCGCCCGCAACGAGGTGGGAAGGGTGGTCCAGGTGCACTGGGGCACGGTGCCTGGTGGCGAGGACAACGAGTGGGGCGCGCCGGTCCTAAGCCTGGAGGCCCTGGGCGGTCCCTTCCACGGCGCGGTCGCCAACATCCTGGCCGAACCTGTGGTGCGGATGCTCCAATCCGGCCTCGCCCAGTGGCTCACGCCGGATGGGGTGTTCGTCGCCTCCGGGTTCCTGGTGCGCCAGGAGGCAGTTGTGGCCCAGGCGTTTCGTGAGGCGGGACTTTCCCTGGTGGAACGGCGGGAGGCTGGCGAGTGGGCCGCCCTGGTAGGGAAGAAGGGGTGAAGGCCGTGACCACGCCGCGCTTCTTCGTCCCCCCGGAATGGCTGAAGGGGGAGCAGGTGGTCCTGAAGGGGCCCATCTACCACCAGGTAAGCCGGGTGCTGCGCCTGCAGCCCGGAGATGAGATCGTCCTCCTGGACAATTCCGGGTGGGAGGCCGTGGTGCGGCTGCAGGACCTCTCAGCCGAAGAGGGCCGGGGCGAGGTGGTCGCCAGACGCCTGGCCAAGGCCGAGCCCAAGACCAAGATCGCCCTCTACCAGGCGGTGCTCAAGGGCCGGCACTTTGAGTTCGCGCTCCAGAAAGGGACGGAACTGGGCCTGGTGGAGTTCGTGCCCATCGTCACAGCCCGTTGCATTGTGGCCGACCTGGACGCCATCGCCCACAAGGAGCGGAGGTGGCAGAAAATCCTCCAGGAAGCCGCGGAGCAGAGCGGCCGGGGGCGGATCCCCCAACTGCGGCCAGCCCTCCTCTTCCCCCGGGCCTGCGAGCGGGTGCGGCGGACGGGCGGTCTCTCGCTCCTTCTGTGGGAAGGGGGCGGGAGCGTGAGCCTGCGTGCCCTCTTCGGGGGGGAAGCCCGGGCGGTGGAGGCCCTCCAGGCCCTCCTCGTGGAATTGAAGACGTCCCCTCCCGACCCTCTCGCCCCACCCCCGGAGGCCACGCGGCGCCAGAGGCCCTTCTCCGTCAACCTGTTCGTGGGGCCGGAAGGGGGCTTCACGGAGCAGGAGGTCGCCCTGGCCCGTCAGTACGGCGTCCTCCCGGTGGGCCTGGGCCCCCGCATCCTGCGCGCCGAGACGGCCGGCCTGGTGGCCGCCAGTGCCATCTTCTACGCCCTGGGGGACCTGGAGTAAGAGACCTCACCTCATCCCCCCACCCCCTTCCCTCTCCGGCTCGGAGAGGGAAGGGGGACAGAGGGATGGGAGAGGTTTACTTCACCTCTACCGTCGCGCCTTCGGCCTCCAGTTTGGCCTTGGCGTCCTGGGCCACTTCCTTGGAGACGCCCTCCAGGACAGTCGCCGGCGCGCCATCCACCAGGTCCTTGGCCTCCTTCAGGCCCAGGTCGGGGCGCAGGGTGCGCACCACCTTGATGACCTGGATCTTCTTCGCGCCCGCTTCCTTGAGGATCACGTCCCACTCGGTCTTCTCTTCCTCTTCCACGGCTGCGGGCGCGCCCGGTGCGGCCGCCCCCGGGACCGCGGCCACGGCGACTGGCGCGGCGGCGCTGACGCCGAACTCCTGCTCCAGAGCCTTCACCAGTTCCGCCAGTTCCAGGACCGTCATGCCCTTGATGGCTTCAATCAGTTCTTCCTTCTTCATCTCTCCGCTCACTCCTTAGCAGTTGGGTTTTTCCTTGTTCAGTCGGACCGCACCGCGTGCGGCATCCTGCGTGAGGGGCCCCACGCAAGGGAGATCAGGCTGCTTCCTTCAACTGCTCGGCGCGGGCATTCAGCACGTTCATCAGGCCCCGCAGCGGCCCGGCCAGGACGGTGACCAGGCCAGAGATGGGGGCCTGCAGCGCGCCCAGCACCTGGGCCAGCAGTTCCTCCCGGCCCGGCAGTTGCGAGAGGGTCTCCACTCCGGCCGCGTCCACGAACCGGTCCCCCAGGAGCGCGCCCCGGACCTGCAACACCTTGGAGTCCCGGGCGAACTTCGTGAGGACCTTGGCCGCGGCCACAGGGTCCTCGGCGAAGGCCGCAGCCAGGGGCCCCTGGAGGAGGTCCTGGGGGGCCTTCTTGCCGACCCGCTCCAGCGCCAGGCGGAAGAGGGTGTTCTTGATCACCTGGTAGGAGGCGTTCGCCTCCCGCAGTTGGCGGCGCAGCCCCTCCAGGTCTTTGACCGGCAGGCCCCGGTAGTCGGTGAAGACCACCCCTCCTGCCCGCTCCAGCGCCTCCACGTACGCTTGCAGTCGCTCTTCCTTCTGTTCCCTCGTCAGTGGCAAATTCATCACCTCCTTCTGGCATGAAAAAAACCCTTGCCCCGAGGCAAGGGTTCGCAGCGGCACAGGCAAAGCCCAGGGCTTATGCCATGCGCCCCACACAGAACCCCAGCCTCGGCAGGCTTCCCTGCAGGTCCATTGAGCGTGTGCCCACGCGCCTGCTGTCTTCGGCCGGGCCTCCCCCGCTGGGGAGAGGCTGGTAGGGGAAAGGACGCCCAGAAGATCTGCGCCTCCTGCCCCCTATGCAGTTTTGGGGACGGCTCAGGCCGTCCTCAGGGCCGTCAGTTCGTTGACGTCCATCCGCACGCTCGGCCCCATGGTGCTGGTGAGATAGGCCTTGCGGATGTACTGCCCCTTCAGAGAGGCGGGCCGGGCCCGGACCACCGTCTCCATCACGGCTGCCAGGTTCTCCATCAACTGGTCTTCGGTGAAGCTGACCTTGCCGATGGGGATGTGCAGGTTCCCCTGGCGGTCCACCCGGTACTCAATGCGGCCAGCACGGATTTCCTCAATGGTCCGCTTCAGGTCTTCGGGCTGGACCACGGTGCCGGCCTTGGGGTTGGGCATGAGCCCACGGGGACCCAGGATGCGTCCCAGGCGGCCCACCTTGCCCATGACCTGGGGGACGGCGATGGCCACGTCAAAGTCCAGCCAGCCTTCCTTCTGGATCTTCTCAATCAGTTCGTCGGTGCCCACATAGTCGGCGCCAGCCTCTTCGGCGATCTTGGCCGCCTCGCCTTCGGCGAAGACCAGGATGCGGACCTTTTTCCCCGTTCCTGCGGGCAGGCTGATGACCCCGCGGACCTGCTGTTCGGCATGGCGGGGGTCCAGCCCCGTGCGGAGGTGCAGTTCCACTGTCCCGTCAAAGCGGGCATAGGCGGTCTTCTTGACCAGGTCAATGGCCTCGCGAGCGGAATAGACCTTCCCCCGCTCTACCAGTTTGGCGACTTCCTGATATTTCCGTCCTCTCTTGGGCATGGTTCCTCTCCTGTGTGGTTGTAGCGGGCGCTGGCCCTCCCACATGGCGCGCTCCGGCGCGCCCTGGGTGTCAGTCCACCACCTCAATGCCCATGCTGCGGGCGCTCCCCTCCACCTGACGCATGGCTCCTTCCAGGTCCACAGCATTGAGGTCCTTCATCTTGATTTCAGCGATCTTGCGGATCTCCTCGCGGGAGATTCTGGCCACCTTCTGGCGGGCTGGGTCCGGGGACCCCTTCTCCACGCGGGCCGCCTTCTTCAGGAGTTCCGACACCGGCGGCGTCTTCAGTTCAAAGGTGAAGGACTGGTCCTGGTAGATGGTGATCTCCACCGGGATGACAGTGCCCACCTGGTCGGCGGTCCTGGCGTTGTACTCCTTGCAGAAGGCCATGATGTTGACGCCGTGCTGGCCCAAGGCCGGGCCGACGGGCGGCGCGGGGCTGGCCTTCCCGGCGGGGAGTTGCAGTTTGACAACGGCTTTCACTTTCTTGGCCATGGTCTATCTCCTGTAAGGTCCATGAAAACGCGAGGCGGGCTGCCGGAACGAGCGGACCAGGCCGCGCCTCGCGCCCCCTGGCTCCTCAGACTCGCTCAATCTGGAGGAAATCCACCTCCATGGGGGTTTCCCGCCCGAAGATGGAGACGAGGATGCGCACCCGGCCCTTGTCCGGGTAGATTTCGTCCACCACACCGATGAAGTCGGCGAAAGGGCCCTCCACGATGCGCACCTTCTGCCCGACGCGGTAACTGACCTTGACCCGCGGGGCCTCCGACTCCAGGCGTTGGAGGATCTTGTCCACCTGCTCCTGGGAGAGGGGGGTGGGTTTGTTCCCCGTGCCCACGAAGCCGGTCACGTTGGGCGTGTTGCGCACCACGTACCAGGATTCCTCGGTGAGGATCATGTCCACCAGGATGTAGCCGGGGAAGAGCCTCCTCTCCACGGTGCGGCGCTTGCCATCCCGCAGTTCCACCTCTTCTTCCACGGGCACCACGACACGGAAGATCTTGTCCTGCATGCCCATGGATTCAATGCGCCGCTCCAGGGTCTTCTTGACCCGGTTCTCGTAGCCCGAGTAGCAGTGCACCACGTACCAGGCGCGGCCTTCCTGCGGAGGCTGTTCCGCCTTGGCCTCGGCGGGGGAGCCCTGCTCCGCCGTCGCTTCGGCTACGGCGGCTTTCCCCTCGGTCGCTGGGAAGGGCACACCCTCGCCGGATGC
>JBMFPD010000262.1:0-4516 GCA_049969295.1 Anaerolineae bacterium
GGGTGACAGCGGTCGTCCAGCCGGGGGGCGCGCAACGGGATGCGGAGGTCATCGCGGAGGCCAACCGCTGGGGGATGGCCATGGTCTTCACCGGACGGCGGCACTTCCGCCATTGAGGGGGCTGCTCCAGGGGAGGGGAGGCCACAGCGGGGCCTCCCCTCTCATGCACGGGACGCGGGTACTTCTGGGGTGCGCGTCCCCGGACGGCTTCGGCGTGCTGCTTAGGGCGCGCCCGTGGGTTCCTGTTCCGAAGGGGGTTCCTGGGCTGTGGCCTGTGCCTCGTCTGAAGGGGGCGTTCCGTCCGAGGCCGGCCCCCCTGGCGCTCCGGAAGGGGCGGGTTCCGCCGGGGCCTGGGCGGCGATGGGCTCCCGTGCTGGGATCCGGGCCACCCGCACCAGGGCCGGCCGCAAGACCCGGCCGTGCAACCGGTATCCCTTCTGCACCTCTCCGATGACCTGCCCGTCTTCGACCCCTTCCACCTCTTCGTAGGTGACGGCTTCGTGCTCCAGAGGGTCAAAGGGCTTCCCCACCGTCTCCATGGCCTCCAGCCCTTCGCCCTCCAGGATCACCTGAAGCTTCCGGTAGATGAGGTGCAGGCCCTCAATCCAGGTCAGGTTCATGAGCGCTGGCGGCAGAGTGGCGAAGGCCCGTTCAAAGTCGTCCAGGAGGACCAGGAGCCGGCTGATGAGGCGTGCGTTGGCCTGCTGGGCGAACTCCTGCCGCTCCTTCTCCACCCGCTTGCGGTAGTTGGAGAACTCCGCCACGGAGCGACGCCACTGGTCCAGGTACTCGTCCGCTTGCTTCCTGGCCTCCTCCAGGGCCGCCTGCAGGCGTGCCAGGTTTTCCGCCTCGCGCGCAGGTGCCTCTGCCGCGGCTTCTGCTGGGGCCTCCGCGGGCTGCTGCGAGCCCGGCCCTTGCTCCACATCTCGTTCGGGCGTGAACTCCTGTTCGTTCCGTGTGTCTGCCATGGTTCCTCCTCCACGGATCTCGCGTGGATCTGTGGAGCCCTCAGCCCAGGTAGAACTCCCGCAGGAGATCGCTCAGGAGGGTACCGACGTACTGCACGGCCGAGATGGCCCGGGCGTAGGGCATGCGCATCGGCCCCACCAGGCCCAGGACGCCGGCCGCCGCTTCTGCATCTCCGTAGCGAGAGAGGACCAGGCTTACTTCGCTCAGTTCCTCCCAGCGCCCTTCCCCGCCGATGAGGACCTGGACACCCCCTGCCCGCCGCACCTCGTCCAGGATCTGGGAGAGGACGGTCTGGCCCTCCAGGATCTGCAGGACCTGCCGGATCCCCTCGGCATCGGCGAACTCCGGCTGGGCCAGCACTTCCTCCACCCCCGCATGGTAGACCTGGCCCATCTCGTGGGCGTCGTAGCGCTCCATCGCTGTGACCACCAGAGAAGCCACCTCCTCGTCAAACCCGCTCAGGCCCTGGAGGAGGGTGCGGATCTCCTGGGCGGTCAGCCCCTTGAAGGCGTCGTTCAGGCGGTTGGCCGTCATGCTGAGCCAGGACTGGTCAACGGGCTGGTTCAGGACCAGCACCTGCTGTCGGACGATGCCCCCCAGGAGGACGAGGACGAGGAGCACGTGCGTCTCCCG
This sequence comes from Anaerolineae bacterium, assembly GCA_049969295.1. GTDB lineage: Bacteria > Chloroflexota > Anaerolineae > DTPP01 > DTPP01 > DAOTYM01. The sequence continues at coordinate 1,603 of JBMFPD010000262.1, forward strand.
CAGGGAGATGAGTTCCAGGTGCTTGAAGCGGGATGCAGGGGGTTTGGGGGCGGCCACCAGGGATGCCCCCCGGCCGGCGCGCGCCAGGATGGCCGCGGCCAAGCGCATCCATTGCTCCAGGTCGGGCCGCACCTGGTGGAACTGGTGGCTGATGGTGCGGCGTTCGGAGAGGGGCAGTTGCACCCTGCCCATCAGTTGCTGCACGAAGTAGCGGTACCCCTGTTCCGTGGGCACCCGGCCGGCCGAGGTGTGGGGGTGCGTCAGGTAGCCCAGTTCCTCCAGCCGGGCCATCTCGTTCCGCACCGTGGCTGGGCTCACGCCCAGGCCCGACTGCTCGGCCACCACCTTGGAACTGACCGGCTGGGCCGTCTCCACGTAGTTGCGCACCACCAGCGCCAGGATCTTCTGCTGTCTGGGTGTCAGGGTTTCCCCCTGTCCTTGTTCCCTGTTCTGCATCGCAGCCCCCAGAGGCTTAGCACTCCTTGTGTTAGAGTGCTAACCTCACATCTTATGATACCACGGGCAGGCGGCCTCTGTCAAAACGGCTCGCTGCCGTTTGACATTCCCGCCCACCTGGTGTACAATGGCTGCGGTGAGTGCCCGGTCTTTCTGCAGTTCTGAGAGGGATTGTCAGCCTGAAGAAGCCCTGTTCGTCCAGAGTGTTTCGCCTGCTTCTCCTTCCGCGTGCAGGTTCATCCCTCGGTGGAGTCCTTTCCAGCGCTCCGTCCCGTGGAAGCCTCTGACCGGCGCGAGAAGCGTCAGGCGGTGCCTCTCTGCGCTCGCAGATCGCCCCTGCGTCTCACCAAGCGAGCATCCCATCTTTTTGGACCGGCCAGTGCCGGTGGGTAAGAAGGAGACCCTATGAACCTCTATGTCGGCAACCTTCCCTACAGCACGACGGACGAAGAGCTGCGGGACCTCTTCGCCGCCTATGGCACGGTGGTCTCGGCCACTGTGCTCCGCGACCGGTACAGTGGCCTCTCCCGGGGCTTCGGTTTCGTGGAGATGAGCAGCGACTCCGAGGCCGAAGCGGCGATCCAGGGCCTCAACGGGACCATGCTGGAAGGGCGTCCCCTCAAGGTGGACAAGGCACGTCCCCGGGCCGACCGAGGGGGCGGCCGGGAGGGCCAGGGGAGGGAACCCAGGGGAGGCGGCAGGCGGAGGGAACGCTGGTAGACCGTTCCTCCTCAGGGCAACCGCCGCGCGTAGAACCCGCGCCTTGAAGCCAGTTCTTGCTTTGAGGCGGCCCATTCCACGGTTTGCGGGCGCCAGAGGACAGCGCGCACAAGGCCCGGGGAACCCGGAGCAGGGAGGAGTGCCCATGGAATGCAAGGTGGAAGCCAACCTGAAGGAGTGCACCTGCACTTACGAACCCTGCCCCCGCAAAGGCAAGTGCTGCGAGTGCATCCAGTACCACCGGCGCCATGGCGAACTGCCAGGTTGCCTCTTCCCCCCAGAGGTTGAGCGCACTTACGACCGCTCTATTGCCCGCTTCGTAGAGACCTACCGCAAGCGGTAGAGCCCTTCGCGAACCCCAAGGACGGCACTGGCCCCGCACCCGGGGCCAGTGCCGTCCTGCATGGGGACTGTAGCCTCCTGCCCAGCGCCAGGGGCGGGGGAGACGGGGAAAGCCGTCCACGGATCGGCCAACGAATACACGAATGAGCCTGGCCCGTCCGCAGGCTATTCGTTTCTCCCGGCGCAGAGGGCACGCCAGGAGGCGTGCCCTACGGTTTTATCAACAGTGTTAGCAGGGCGAAAACACCCTGTACGCGGTAGAACGCAGGGCTGGAAGCCGGGCGCCCTCTGTGGTATAATCCCGCGCGGGAGGGGTTCACCATGCCCAGGCCGCGGTGGGAGAAAGAGACGGATTGCGCCCTCGCGTGTGCCCTCGCCGTTGCGGGCCTTGTCCTGTACGTGAGGACCCTTGCGCCCTCCGTGGTCGCCCTCTTTGACGACAGCCTGGAGTTCCAACTGGTCTGCTACCAGTTGGGGATTGCCCATCCCACAGGATACCCCCTCTACACCCTCCTGGGGAAACTCTTCGCCTTCCTGCCCCTGGGGGATGCGGCCTACCGGGTGAACCTTCTCTCGGCCGTGGCCGGGGCCAGCACGTGGGCGCTCCTGTTCGCTGTGGGCCGCGCCCTAGGGCTCCGCCGGGTCGGTGCCGTGGCGGGGGCGGTCGCCCTAGGGACCTCCCCCGTCTTCTGGTCCCAGGCCACCGTGGCGGAGGTCTACGCCCTGCACTGCCTCTTCGTGGCCCTCCTGCTGTTCCTTGCCGTGCGCTGGGGCCGGGCCCGCGACCCGTGGACGGCACGGAGCCGGCTCTGGGCGCTGGCCTTCGCCCTGGGCCTGAGCCTGACACACCACCGCATGACGCTCCTCCTCCTGCCGGCTCTGGCGCTCTATGCTGGATGGGTGACCCTCAGCCGCCAGGCGTCGGTGCGTCGCCTGGTCCTGGGGTCCCGCCGGAGGCCAGGGTTCTGGGGACAGGCCGCCGGTGCGCTCGTCTCCTTCGCCTTGCCTCTGGCTCTCTACGCCTACATCCCCCTTCGGGGACGGGTGGCCACCTCCCTGGACGGGCAGTACGTCAACACCTGGCCTGGCTTCTGGGACTGGGTGCTGGCGCGGGCCTACGGCGTCTTCCTGGGCGAAAACCCCCTGGCCCGGGACCTGGACGCGGCGTTCCATTTCGGTTTGTTCCGCGATCAGTTCGGGCTCCTCGGCCTGGCCCTGGCGGGGTTGGGGTTCCTCGCGCTCCTGCAGCGTCCCCGGGAGTGGACCTTGCTGGCTGTGGCCTTCGCCGTGCAGACGGCCTTCGCCCTCCAATACCGTGTGGGCGATGTGGAGGTCTTCTTCCTGCCGGCTTTCCTCCTGGCGGCGCTTTTCCTGGGGGCGGGCGTCTCCCTGGGGG
>JBMFPD010000263.1:0-4513 GCA_049969295.1 Anaerolineae bacterium
CATGTTCCCCCGGAGGCCGGTTTCCATGTCCAGGCCGTACTGGTAGGCGATCTTGAAGAGGAAGGTGGCGGCGTCGGCCAGTTCCTCCTGCAGGTGGGCGCGGAGCGCAGCCTCGTCTTCGGACGCGTTCCGGTACCCCTCCAGGGTGAGGACCAGCCGGGCCACTTCCCCCACCTCCTCCATGACGTGGACCAGGGTCTGGCTGGGGGAGACGCGGTGCCACCCCCGTGCCTCGTCGTAGGCCTGCAACCACTCCTGATATTCTCGGATGTGCATAGGTGTCTGCTTCCTTGATTGGGCAGGCACAGGGGCCTGCCCCTACCCTAGGGCAGGCACAGGGGCCTGCCCCTACCGATCAGGCCTCACCCCTGCCCCCGCCGCCTGTGGCGGCCCCCTTCCCCCCGCATCGGGGAGGGAAGAGGTTGGGGGATGGGAGAGGTCCATCCTGACCTCACCCCTGCCCCCGGGATGGGGGAATGGGAGAGGTCATCGTTCCCCTGCCCCGTGGCCGGCCAGGGTGGCGGTCCGCAGTTTCTTGAGGAAGGCTGCCGACTCCAGCCGTCGCTCCAGGTGGTACTCCAGGTCCCGCCGCAGGATGTCTTCCACTTCCGCCATGACCTGGGGGCTGAGCCGCAGGGGGATGACCACCTCGTAGGGGCGGCTCTGCAGGAACCGCAGCACCTTGAAGGCCGGCAGGCTGAGGGGGATGAAGCCAGGCTGCCCCTCCCCGCACCGGGGGCAGCAGACTCCGCCATCCGCGGCTGAGAACCAGTTCTGCACCGGCTCAAGGAGCACCCCACAGCGCACGCAGCGGTACAGTTGCGGCTGGTAGCCCGCGACCCGGAGGAGGTGCAGTTCAAAGTAGCGCGTGGTCAGGGGGAGGTCCGGCGTCCTGCTCAGGCGCTCCAGCGTGTCCCGGAAGAGGTGGAAGAGGTCCGGGTTCTCCAGTTCCTCCGGGGCGAAGCGGTCCACCAGTTCGGCCACGTAATAGGCGTGGGCAGCCCGCAGGAGGTCCTCCCGCAGGGGGCGGAAGGCTTCCACCATCTCGGCCTGGGTGATGAGGTCCAGGTTCTGACCCTCCGCCACCAGGAGGTGCACGTGGGTGAAGAGTTCCAGGTGGCCGGCTTTGCGGCTGGTGGGGCGGCGCGCTCCCTTGGCCAGAAGGCGCAGTTTCCCCCTCTCCGGCGTCAGGACGGTGACCAGGCGGTCCGCTTCGCCGACATCGGTCCGCCGCAGGACGATGGCCTGGGTGCGGTAAAGGCGCACACGGCGGCGAGGTTCCCTCGCCTCGGCCGGGGCTTCCTGCACCACCTCTTCCTCCCTCCTGAAGGCCTATCCCCCTCGCACGGTGTTGTACTTGTAGGGGCGTTGCCAGTTCTTGGCCATCTTGCGCTCGTAGAGGGCCTCGGCGTCCAGGTCCAGGGCGGAAAGGAGGTGGAAGATGCGGATGAGGGCGTCCACCAGTTCCTCCCCCACCTCCTCCAGGGGCCGGCCTTTCTTGTAGCAGTCGGTCGCTTCAGAGATCTCAGTGTGGATGAGGGCCAGCATCTCCCAGATGCGCTCGTGGCTGGAAGAGAACCCCTTGGCGTCGCACAGGGCGCGCACGTCGCGCACATAATCGTTGAGGCCGGTTGGCCGGTGCATCTGGTCCATGGGAACCGCTCCTGGGAAGGCTCCGGACTTCCGGGGCCTCCGTGGTACACCTTATTGTACCAGAAACTGGGGCCTTTTGGAAACCGGCGGCCAGAGGAGCCCTCAGGGCTGTCTCGTTCTCGCAAGGGGAAGGCCATGGCCGCTCTTCCCGGCGCGGAGGCACGCCGGGAGGCGTGCCCTACGGATCGGTCAACGGCTCATGCCATCCACGCACGAAGGAAGGAACGAATCAACGAATGGCTCGGTCGCGCCGGGCTCATTCGTGTATTCGTTGACCAATTCGTTGATGGCTTTCCCCAGGCCACTGGACCGCGTTGCCCTTGGAAAAGGTTGGACATCCGTCCGATCTTCAACGGGGCATGTCAGAGTTCGGTAAGAACGAGTCAGCCCTGAGAGGGGCCCCTGGCGGAAACTTGACAAACCGGTATCTTGGGATACAAAGTCGGGCTTGAAGGCAAAGGGATCGTGGCCCTGGCGGTTGATCCCCAGACGCTAGCCACTTTGTATGCCGGGACAAATTTCGGCGTGTTCAGGAGGACGAACAGCCCCGGGAACTGAGGCGCGGTTGACACAGGTGGCGGCCCCTCTTGCACGGAGGCCGCCACCCGAACGCGGCAGGGGTTCCGGAGCCGGGTTCAGGCGATGGGCAGGTCGCAGTAGAACTTTGAGCCCTTCCCCGGCGCGCTCTCCACCTTGATCTGGGAGTTGTGGGCCTCTACCACCAGTTTCACGAGGGCAAGGCCCAGGCCAGTGCCTCCGTAGCGCCGGGTGCTGGACCCGTCCACCTGGTAAAACCGCTCAAAGATCCTCTCCTGATGGACCGGGTCGATGCCGATGCCCGTGTCCTGCACCTCCAGGCGCACGCGCGTCCCGTCCTCCGTGCGGAAGGCTCTCACCTCCACCCAGCCGCCTGGTGGGGTGAACTTCACGGCGTTGTCCACCAGGTGGAAGAGGGCGCGCCCCATGGAGTGGCGGTCCACCAGGACCGGGGGCACGTCTTCGGCGATCTGGGTGCGGAGGAGGACCTTGCGGGAGTCAGCGGCCTCCTGGCACAGGGCCACCGCCTCGGCGATCAGTTCCCGGACGTCCACCTGCTCAAAGAAAAGGGCCAGTTTCCGCTGGTCCAGGCTCACGAAATCCAGGAGGTCGTTGATGAGGCGCATCAGGCGGCGGGCCCCGGTCATGGCGCTCTTGAGGGCTTGTTTCTGGGCTGCGGTGAGGGGGCCCAGTTCCTCCTCCAGGACCATGGGGATGTACCCCGTGATGTAGGAAAGGGGCGTGCGCAATTCGTGGGAGATGGTGGCCAGGAAGTTGGCCTTCATCCGGTCCAGTTCCTGCAGTTCCGCGAGGGCCTTCTGGAGTTCCGCAGTGCGGGCGGCCACCTCCTGCTCCAACTGGCGGTTGTAGGCCTCCAGCTGTTCCTGCCAGCGCTGCTGTTCTGCCACCACCAGTTCCAGGTGTTCGGGCTGGATGTAGCCCAGTTCCAGCAGGACCTGGCCGATACGGCGCTCAATCCCCTGTTGGGCCAGTTGGGCCTGGATGCGCAGGGCCTCCTCCAGACGTTCCTGGCTCAGGTGGCCGGTGCGGACCAGGATCTCGCCGATGCGAGGGACCCGGATCGGAGGGCCGTTCCTCAAGGAGTCGCTGTTCACAGGGTTGCTGGGATCACCCGTGCCCGCCACCGAACTGATGCTCCAGGGTCTGCCGGTGGGCAGCGCCCACCCCCAGAACTTCTCGGCCATGTGAGTCCCCCTTTCCGCGCAAAGCCTCTGCCTCCTGTGCGCTCTTCTGGGCCTGAGCCGCAGGTGGCAGGGGGAGCGGCCCCTGCCCCTCCCCTGGCTTTGCTGAGTTCCAGGAAGGGCCTGCCGCCGCTCATTCTCCTGCTCCCCCCGGGGTGTGGGATTCCATGTACGCGGCGACCTCTTCCTGAAAGATGAAGATGTATCGGATCCCCCAGTCCACCTGGAATTCCCCTTCAGCCCGCTCCTCGCGGATGGGCTGCTGGGCCAGGATCTTCTGCCCTTCTCGGATGTACCGGTAGGCTGTGATCAGGGTTTCGTGGCTCTCCGCCAGGTCCTGGGGCGGGTGCATCCGCTCCAGTTTGAAGAGGATCAGGTCCGCCTCCACTACCGAGAGTTCCCGGGCCCTGACCACTGCCACAATAGACGCATACGGTCCGACCGCCTCCAGGTACTCGGAAAGGCCCATCTCGCCCACCGGGGTGGGTGTGGGCGTTGGCAGGGGGGCCGGGGTCGGCGTGGCCGGGGCGCAAGCGCCCATGCCCCATGCGCCCATCCACACGCAGGTCCAGAGGACGATCAAGACCCTGCGTCCGATGACCACGGCCTTCCTTTCCCTTGGGGAGGGCTACACACCTCCCAAACGGCCGTAGGCTGCCGGCCGGCGGTCCCGCAGGGCCGGCAAACGCTCCCGGGCCGCCTCCACCTGGGCCAGGTCTACCTCGGCGAAGAAGAGCCCCTCCTCCTCCCCGCCTTCCACCAGCACCTCTCCCCAGGGCCCCACCACCAGGGAATGGCCGCCGAAGGTTCCGCTCTCGTCAGACCCGGTGCAATTGCAGGCAACGACGAAGGCCAGGTTCTCAATAGCCCTGGCCTGGACCAGCACCCGCCAGTGGGCGATCCGCTCTCTGGGCCACTCGGCCACGAGGAAGGTCACCACCGCGCCGCCGAGGGCGTAGGCGCGGAAGAGTTCCGGGAACCTGAGGTCGTAGCAGATGGCAAGGCCCGCCTTCCCCCAGGGAAACTCCACGAGGACGGGGGCATCCCCGGGATACAGGTACTGGTCCTCCCGGAAGAGGGGGATGAGGTGGATCTTGCGGTAGGCCCCCAGGATTTCCCCC
>JBMFPD010000264.1:0-4510 GCA_049969295.1 Anaerolineae bacterium
GACGTGGTCATGGTGGTGGTGCCGGCCTCAGCCCACCGGGACGTGGCGCGCCTGTGCGCCCCCCACCTCCGGGATGGGCAGGTGGTGGTGTTGAACCCGGGCCGGACCGGGGGTGCGCTGGAGTTCCGCCAGGTCCTGGAGGAGGAAGGGTGCACGGCGCGCGCCATTGTCGCCGAGGCGCAGACCCTCATCTGCTCCAGCCGCAGCACCGACCTGGCAGAGGCCAAGATCTTCCGCCTCAAGAGCCTGGTCCTGGTGGCGGCTCTGCCGGCCACGGACACCCCCAAGGTGCTGGAGGCCCTGCGCCCGGCCTACCCCCAGTTCGCGCCGGCCGAGAACGTCCTCTACACCAGCCTGGACAACATGGGGGCCGTGCTGCACCCGGCCCTCACCATCCTCAACGCTGGCCGCATCGAAGGGACGAAAGGGGCCTTCCAGTTCTACGTGGAGGGCACCACCCCCAGCATCGCCCGGGTCCTGGAGACGGTGGATCGGGAGCGGCTGGCCGTGGCCGAAGCCCTGGGGGTGCGGGCCTTCAGCGCGCTGGAGTGGCTCCGGACTGCCTACGCCACCACCGGGAGGGACCTGGGGGAGGCCATCCAGAACAACCCCACCTACCGGGGCGTCGGCGCGCCGCGGACCCTGACCCACCGCTACATCTTTGAAGATGTGCCGACAAGCCTCGTCCCCATCGCCGACCTGGGCCGGCACTTCGGTGCCCCCACGCCGGTCATGGAGGCCCTCATCATCCTGGCCTCAGCCCTGCACGGCACCGACTACTGGGCCACCGGCAGGACCTTGGACCGCCTGGGCCTGAGAGGGTGGACCAGAGATCAACTTCTGCGGTATGTCAACGGAGGAGAACGCTGATGGCAACCAAGATTCTCGGAGGTGCACTGGGAGACTGTGTCCACGTGGCAGGGGTCCTGAACTTCCTGCGCCTGGCAGAGGAACAGGGCTACGAGGTGGACTTCACCGGCCCGGCCACCTCTATTGAGGCCTTCCTCGCCGCAGCCCAGGAGGTGGACCCCGACATCCTGGCGGTGAGTTACCGCCTGACGCCGGAGAACGCGGCGTTGCTCCTGGAGGACTTCAAACGGGCCTGCGAGGAGGCTGGCTTCCTGGGCACCAAGCGCTTCATCTTCGGGGGCACGCCTCCCGTGGCCGAGGTGGCCCGCAGGACCGGCCTCTTTGAGGCCGTCTTCTCCGGCGAGGAGCCCATGGAGGCGGTCATCGCCTACCTCAAGGGCCAGCCCCTGGAGGAGATGCGGGAGGAGGACTTCCCCAACGAGACGGTGCCCCGCATCAAGTGGAAGGCCCCCTTCCCCATCATCCGCCACCACTTCGGCATCCCCGCCGAGACCATTGAGCCCACGGTGGAGGGGATCCGCAGGATCGCCGAGGCCGGGGTGCTGGACGTCATCTCCCTGGGCCCCGACCAGGATGCCCAGGAGAACTTCTTCCACCCGGAGCGCCAGAACCCCAAGGCCAAGGGGGCGGGGGGCGTGCCTTTCCGCACTGAGGAGGACCTGCGCCGCCTCTACGAAGCCAGCCGCTGCGGGAACTACCCCCTCATGCGCTCCTACTCGGGCACTTCGGACCTCATCCTCTACGCCGACATGCTCCGCCGCACCATCCGCAACGCCTGGTGCGCCACGTCCCTCTTCTGGTTCAACGTGGTGGACGGCCGCGGCCCCCTGAGCCTGCGCGAGTCCATCCGCGACCACATGGAACTGATGCGCTGGCACGGGGAGCGGGACATCCCGGTGGAGGGGAACGAGCCGTACCACTGGGAACTGCGGGACGCCCACGACACAGTGGGCTGCGCCTCGGCCTACATCTACGCCTACGTGGCCAAGGCCATGGGCGTGCGGGACTACATCGCCACCTACATGTTTGAGACGCCGCCCCACCTCTCCAACAAGATGGACCTGGCCAAGGCCCTGGCCAAGATCGCGCTCATTGAGCCCCTGGCGGACGACCAGTTCCACATCATCACCCAGACCCGCACCGGGCTCATGAGTTACCCGGTGGACCCGGACTACGCCCGCGCCCAGTTGTGCGCTTCCGTCTACCTGCAGATGGCCCTGCGGCCCTCCATCGTCCATGTGGTGGGCTACGTGGAGGCGCACCACGCCGCCACCCCTGAAGACGTCATTGAGTCCTGCAAGATGGCCCGCAAGGTCATCCAGAATTGCCTCTACGGCATGCCCGACATGACCAGGGACCCGGAGGTGCTGCGGCGGCGGGACGAACTGGTGGAGGAGACGATGGTCCTGGTGGACGCCATCCGGCAACTGGGCGCCGGCAAGGGGACCGACCCCCTCCTGGATGTGGACAACCTGGCCACGGCCGTGGAGGTGGGCCTCCTGGACGCGCCGCAACTCAAGGGGAACCCCTACGCCTGCGGCAAGGTGCGCACCCGCATCATCAACGGGGCCAACTACGCTGTGGACGAATCGGGCCGCATCCTCACGGAGAAGGAGCGCGTCCAGCGCATCTTCGCCACCCTGTGAGGCCAGGTTCACCTCCATCCCCTCCCCCCTCCTCTCTCCAGGTCGGAAAGAGGAAGGGGGAGGCTTTCGCCTCGCCGCCGACTCGGTTGCACCTTTTGTTGGTGGCTGATAACCTTGTGGTCCTGTACCGCGAGGTGAACCTCACCCTACCCCCGCCGCCTTCGGCGGCACCCCCTTCCCTCCCCGCATCGGGGAGGGAAGGGGGGTGGGGGGATGGGAGAGGTCAGTCTCCTCGCGTCCCCGACTCACCAACACAAGATGCAACCGCAACCCGACGGGCCCGTTCACCTCTGCATCTTCTCCAGTTCGGCCCGCAACTGGAGATGGGTGGCTTTGGTGATGGGGTACCAGATCAGAAGGGGCAGGCTGGCGATGAGGATGAGATTTCCTACCGTCTGGGGTACCTTGGCGACGCGGACGAGGGGCCCCTGGCGAGCGTCGGATAAGTGGGGCAACCGCAGAGCAACCACAAAGGACGCAGAGGACACAGAGAAGTTTCTTTTTCCCTCTCTGTGCCCTTCGTGTCCTCTGTGGTGGGATCCCCGCGGGCCAGGTCTGGTCCCTTGCTGCTGGACCACGGTGATTCTTGGAGGCATGGCGTTCTTAGAAGCGAGGGACAAGTAGGGGCACAGCGCCGCTGTGCCCCTACCGGGCGGCACTGGCGTGCCGCTCTGTGGTGCAGCACTACCCGCCCACTGCGGGCAGGAAGAGGTACAGGCGGTCCCCTTCAGCGAGGCGTGTCCGCGCCCGGTCCTCCACCCTGACGGCGCGGCCGTTGCGGAAGACCTGCACGGGCAGCGCCTGCCCCACGATGCGCCAGGCCGGCCCCAAGATGCTCACATCTTCCAGGGGTTCGCCCCGCAGGAGCCGCCCCAGGAGGGGGTACGCCTGTCCCAGGGCGTCCAGGGCGTCGGCCACCGTGGCCCCCTCGGGGAGGTCCACCGCCCACCGCCGCTCGCCGACGACGCGCCAGAAGGGGTCACCCAGGTGCCAGGTCACCTTCACCGGCTCCCCTCCTTCCTGAAGCAGAGGGCGAGCAGGGGGAAGAAAGCAGCCGGCGGGATGCCGAGGGGGCGGCACACGGCGCGGTCCAGGGCGCGGTAGACCGCGGTCTTCAGGGCGCGGCGCAGGGGGTTCCGCACACCTGCCGTCGTCTGGGCCAGGAAGAGGGGCACATCCTGGCCGTCCTCCAGGTTCAGGCACCTTGCCTCGCCCCGTGGGAGTGCTCGCAGCACCTCCCAGTAGGTCACGCCGATCATCCCCCGGCCCACCAGGTTCTCCAGCGTCTCCGTGGGCTCCACGCGGTCGCTCCAGGCGCGGGCCAGGCGGAAGGCCCACCGCGGCGGCAGGTAGGGGATGAGGGGCAGGCCCGTCGTGTGGTGGTCCACCGGCCAGAGGCGGTTGGGCGACTCGTAGATGAAGAGGTGCCCCCCTCTCCGGAGCACCCGCCACATCTCCCGGAGGCAGGGGGCGCGCAGCGCGGGAGGGATGTGCTCCAGCACCCCATTGGCCGTGACGACGTCAAAGGCCCCGTCAGGGAAGGGGAGTTGCCGCGTGTCCGGCACGTGGAGGGCACGGATGCGGCCTTCCAATCCCGCGTCGCGGGCCCGTAGTCGCGCCACCCGCACGAAGGCCTCCACTGGCTCCACACTGGTGACGCGGGCCCCCAGCCGCGCCAGGATGAGGGACGAGCCCCCGCACCCCGCGCCGAAGTCCAGGAGGTCCTTTCCCTCCAGGTCGGTGAAGCGGCGGATCAGGGCCGCCAGGGGACGGGCGATGCGGTCCGGGTCCTCGGCGCGGTCAATCTCGTCGCGGAGGAAGGTCTCCCCCTTGACTTCCAGGATGGCCTGGATGAGTTCTCGGCTGTAGGGAGTCTCAAAGCGGGAGTACTCCACGAAGCCACCAGGCCCCCAATGGCGGCCGTGAATCTCCACGATCCGCTTCCCGTCTGCCTCGTGGATGGTGACGGCCAAGGTCCCTTCGCTACTCCTGTA
>JBMFPD010000265.1:0-4506 GCA_049969295.1 Anaerolineae bacterium
GCGCACGGCCGTGCGCCTTCCAACCCCACCCCCTGGGCCCCCTCCCCGCGTGCGGGGAGGGGGCTGGGGGAGGGGTGCTCAGAAGACCGCAGGGCACGCCTCCTGGCGTGCCCTCTGCGCCGGGAAGAGCGGCATAGCCTTCCCTTTTGTAAAAACGAGACGGCCCTGGTGTGAATCGGTGGCTCTTCTTGCCCGGAAGCCTCCCCCTGTGCTATCATTGCCGCAGGGGGAGATGCCCTGTCCTCCTCTGTGGCGTCTCCTTCCCCGGAAGGAGGTCGGATGGATGAACTGTCCCAAGTGTGGGACCTGGAACCCTGACGATAAGAAGCAGTGCTGGCGCTGCGACGCGGAACTGCCGAGGCCCGAGCCTCCCAAGCCCAAGCGCAGGCCGGTCAATTGGATCTGGATCGCTGTGGGGCTCTTCCTGCTCATCACTCTGACCCAGGCCTGCTGGGCCCTCCAGTTGCGGCAACCCGCGCCCTCCCCCGCGGAGGCCCATCTTCCCGCCGCGCCCTCCGCCGTATGGATGATGGACCGCCGCTGAACGCAACGCCCCGCTGCCTGCGCATCTGGCTCGTGGAGCCCTACGCCACAGGCTCCCACGGGGCCTGGGTGGAGGGGTACCGGGCCCATTCGCGCCATCAGGTGGTGCCCTTCACGTTGCCCGGCCGCTTCTGGAAGTGGCGCATGCACGGTGGCGCGGTGACCTTGGCCCGCCGCGCCCTGGCCTCGGGGGAAACGCCCGACGTCATCCTGGCCACCGACATGCTGGACCTGACCACCTTCCTCGCCCTGACGCGGGAACGGTGTCACCACGTGCCCGTCGCCCTCTACTTCCACGAGAACCAACTGACCTACCCCCTGCCCCCAGGCCAGAAGCGCGACCTGCACTACGGCTTCATCCACTTCGCCAGCGCCCTCACCGCCCAACGCCTCTTCTTCAACTCTGCCTACCACCTGGAGGCCTTCTTTGATGAGTTGCCGCGCCTCCTCAAGCACTTCCCAGACTACAACGAACTGCACGAGGTGGAGCGGCTGCGGGCCCGCTCCAAAGTCCTCCCCCTGGGCCTGGACCTGAAGCGGCTGGACGCCTGCCGGCCAGCCACCCGCTGGGAGGGCCGGCCCCTGATCCTCTGGAACCACCGCTGGGAGTACGACAAGGACCCGGAGACCTTCTTCCGGGCCCTCTACGCGCTGGTGGCCGAGGGGCTGGACTTCGGGCTGATCTTGCTGGGGGAGAGTTTCCGTCAGAAGCCGCAGGAGTTCCTGGAGGCTCGAGAGCGGCTGGGGGACCGCATCGTCCGGTTCGGGTACGCCCAGTCCTTTGAGGAGTACGCCCGCTTCCTATGGCAGGCCGACGTGGTGGTGAGCACCGCCCTCCACGACTTCTTCGGTGCGGCCACCGTGGAGGCGGTGTACTGTGAATGCTTCCCCATCCTGCCGCGCCGACTGGCCTATCCAGAGTGGGTCCCCAGGGCCTGGCACGGAGAGGTCTTCTACACCTCCTTTGAGGAACTCCTGGCCCTCCTGCGGCGCCGCATCCTGGAGATTGAAACAACGCGCCGCCTGTCCCTGCGGGAGGCCGTGGCACACCTGGATTGGGACCTGATGGCCCCCCGGTACGACCAGGCCATGGAGGAACTGGCTGGACAGGGGGGACCGGGTGAGCCGGCCGCCTAGGGCTTCTCCACAACCTGCACGTTGACCGCCTGGGGGCGGCCGCGGACCACCTCCACGTCAAATTCCACGATCTGCTCTTTGTCCAGGGTGAGGACCCCTTCCGCCAGGCCGGAGCGGTGGACGAAGATGTCTTCTCCGTTGGGCCGGGTGATGAAGCCGTAGCCTTTGCGCAGGTCAAACCACTTCACGCGGCCACGGGGGCGGCCGGTGGGCGAGACCAGCACCCGGCAGGCCGGACAGTAGCGGGGCTCCTCGGGCCTCTTGCCCTGGCGGACCATGTCCCGCTGTTCCGTCACGGTGAAGATGAACTCGGTGCCGCATTCCTGGCAGCGCAGGAGTTTGTCGGAAAAGCGCATCTTCTCCGGGTCCAGACGTTCAGCTGGTTCCTCACGACGTCCTTCCATGAGCACCTCCTCTTGCACGCCTGATGTGAGGCGATGGTGTGCCGTCCGGACTTGGTTGCACCTTTTGTTGGTGGCTGATGACCTTGTGGTCCCATGCCGCGAGGTGAACCTCACCCTACCCCCGCCGAAGGCGGCGGGGGTAGGGTGAGGTCGGTCTTCCCGCGTCCCGGACTCACCGACACAAGATGCAACCGCAACCACCAGCCCTCTCGTTTGCAGGGATGGCCCCGCGCGTCTCCCCTCACGCCTCGGGGGCGCGGGGGGCGCGCAGCACCCGCACGGCCCGGTCGCCCTCGGCCAGGGGCAGCCGTTCGCCCCGGGTGGAGCGGCCCTGCTTGGCCACACGGCGCGCCTGTCCACTCCAGAGGCGCCGGGCTGTGCGCACCCAGACCAGGTCCGACGCCGTGACCACGGCCGCGCCCACCACCGGCCCGGTCTCCGCCGAGACACGGCTCGTGAGCACCCCGGCCCCACCGCGCCCCTGAACGGGGTACTCATCCAGGTCGGAGCGCTTGGCGTACCCCCGCTCCGTCACCACCAGGAGCGCAGCCCGGCCCTCCACCTCCACAACCGTCACCACGCTGGCCCCCTGCTCCAGCCGCATGCCGGCCACACCCCCCGCCGGAAGGCCTGCAGGGCGCACCTGCTCCTCGGCGAAGCGGATGGCGCGCCCGTCGGAGGAGACCAGGACCACCTCTCGCGAACCGTCCGTCAGGAGCGCGCCGACCAGGGCATCCTCCTTGCCCACCTGCACCACCGTTGTCACGCCCCTGGCTGCGGCGGCGCGGACCTCCTCCAGCCGCACCCGCTTGACCACCCCCTGGGCCGTCCCGAGGAAGAGGAACAGGCCCTCGCCTTCAGGAGGCAGGGGCAGCAGGGCCACGACCTGGTCGCGCCGGGTCAGCCCGCACAGGTCGGCGAAGTGGGTCGCCCCGGCCTCCGGCACCCGGTGCGCGGGGAGGAGGGCCGCTTCCCCCCTGGCGGTGATGCAGAGGAGGTCCTGCCGCGTGTTCAGGACCGCGCAGGCCAGAGGAGAAGCTTTCCCCAGCGCCCCCAGAAGTTCCTTCCAGCCTCCGGGATCCTCGGGGACCGGCCACCTTGTCACCTCCCCGTTCTCCCCCAGGGCCACGGCCACCGTCTGGTCCGGCAGGAGGTCCCGGGCCGTCAGCGGCTGCTCGGCGTGGGCGACGATCTGGGTGCGCCGCGGGTCGGCGTAGCGGGCTTTCAGGTCCTGCAACTCTGCCCGGATGACCTTCAGGAGTTTCCTGGGGTTGGCGAGCAGGTCCTCCAGGTAGGCGATCTCCTGCTGCTTCTCCTTGTACTCCTCGTCAACCTTGCGCCGCTCCAGGGCCGCGATGCGGCGCAGGGGCATGTCCAAAATGGCCTGGGCCTGCACAGCGGTGAGCCCGAACTTCTGGCGGAGGTTCCTGTGCGCCGTCTCCGCATCGCGGGAGCGCCGGATGGTCTCCACCACCTCCTGCAGGTGGTCCAGGGCGATGCGCAACCCCTCCAGGATGTGGGCGCGTTGGCGGGCCCGCTCCAGGTCGTATCGGCTGCGCCGCCGCACCACCTCCTGCCGGTGGGCCAGGAACAGTTCCAGCATCCGCCTGAGCGAGAGGAGCCGCGGCTCCCCATCCACCAGGGCCAGCAACGTGACGCCGAAACTGCTCTGCATGGGGGTCAGGCGGAAGAGTTGGGCCAGGACCTCCCGCGGGTCCACCGTGCGGGTCAGTTCAATGACCAGGCGCATGCCGGTGCGGTCGGATTCGTCCCGCAGGTCGGCGATCCCCTCCAGGCGGCCCTCGCGGGCCAGTTCGGCGATGCGCTCCACCAGGTGGGCCTTGTTCACCTGGTACGGGAGTTCCGTCACCACGATGCGGTGGCGGCTCCGGCTCATCTCCTCAATGTGGGCCTTGGCCTGGACCACGAACTGGCCACGGCCCACGGCGTAGGCGTTGGCCAGGACGTCTACCTCGGCCCCTTCCCGCTGGGCGTAGCGGTAGACCACCCCTCCCGTGGGGAAATCCGGTCCCTGGATGAACTGCAAGATCTCCTCCAGGGAGACCTCCTTGCCCCGCATCTCCTGGTCCAGCATGTAGCAGAGGGCATCGCAGACCTCGCCCAGGTTGTGGGGCGGGATGTTGGTGGCCATGCCCACGGCGATGCCCGCGGCCCCGTTGACCAGGAGGTTGGGGAGGGTGGCGGGGAGGACCGTCGGCTCCTGGAGCGTGCCGTCAAAGTTGGGGACGAAGTCCACCGTCTCTTTGTCCAGGTCTCGCAGCATCTCCTGGGCGATGGGGGCCAGCCGGGCCTCAGTGTAGCGCATGGCGGCCGGTCCGTCTCCATCCACCGAGCCGAAGTTCCCCTGGCCATCCACCAGGACGTAGCGCATGGAGAAGTCCTGGGCCATGCGGGCCATGGC
>JBMFPD010000266.1:0-4462 GCA_049969295.1 Anaerolineae bacterium
CCACAGAGATGGCCCCGGGCCGTCCCAGGGAGAGGAGGCGGGTCCCGTCTATGGGGTCCACGGCGATGTCCACCTGGGGGGGACGACCGGTGCCCACCCGCTCGCCGTTGTAGAGCATGGGGGCCTCGTCCTTCTCCCCTTCCCCGGAGACGATGAGGCCATCCATCTCAATGGAGTTGAGGAGCAGGCGCATGGCGTCCACGGCGGCTTGGTCGGCGCGGTCTCGGTCGCCCCGGCCCATCCAACGGCCGGCAGCCAGGGCAGCGGCCTCCGTGGTGCGCACCAGTTCCAGGGCTAGGTTGCGGTCCGGCTTGTCAGCCATCTCTCATATCCTCCTCAGCGTTGAGTGATGGAGCCGAAAACCCCCGCAGGGGCCTCAGCGCCAGATGAAGGAACGGGTTTCGCTCTTAGGGCTGATGGGCGGGCCCGTGGGCTTGCCGTCCACGTCCTTGCCCGTCTCCTTGCGGACCTCCACCCACCACCAGAAGCGGTCGTCGTCGGCGTCGCCGTAGCCGGCCAGGGGCGAGACCTTCCATTCCGTTCCCCGCAGGGCGTGGCCCCAGTAGCGGGGCTCGCCCCCTACCTTGCGCATGACGGTCACGCTGTAGAATTCATCCGGGGCCAGGCCGGGCACCGGTTCCCACTTCAGCACGATCTCGGTGAACTTGCCGCTGGTGAAGGTAGCACCGTCCTCCGGGGCGAGGAGGCGCGGAGCAGGACGCTGGACAGGTCCGTGCGTCGGCGTGGGGGGAGGCTGCGCCTCCAGCGCCTGGAGGGCGCTCCGGGCTGTGCTCCGGTCGGGCACGTCCAGTTCCAGGGCCGCGGCGAAGTCCTGGCGCGCCCCTTCCAGGTCCCCCTCCCTGGCCCGCTCCTGCCCCCGGGCCACCAGCGCATCGTACAGCCGTTGGGCCACGTCCGCGAAGCCGGGGCGTTCCGTATAGATGCGCCACCAAGCGTCCACGGCCGCATCCCAGTCCTGCTTCGCCGCGGCTTCCCGCCCCCCGATGTACCGGAGGAGGGCTCCGTAGGTCGGAGCCCACTCCTGGGCCTTCCCGGCAGGGCACTCCTGCTCCGCCTGGCGGAAGGCGCGGAGGGCCGCTTCCAGACGGGAAGCCTCCGCGTTGGAAGCGAAGGCTGCCGCCTCCGCCTTGCCCAGGCCGCCGTAAGCAGCGCACAGCCCTTCGGCCACCTGAGCCGGCCGGTAGGATGGGGCCCGGGCCCGGAGGGTGGTCCAGGCAGCGATGGCCTCCTTCCACTGCCCAGCGAGGGTGGCGGCCTGGGCCTGGACCTCCAGGTCGGCGAGGGATACCTGTTGGGCCGCCTTCTCCCGCAACTGGGCAGCGTCGCGGTAGGCCGGGTCCCGCTCCAGCACCTGGTCCAGGAGGGCCAGGGCCTCGCGGGGGCGTCCGGCCTCCAGATGGGCGACGGCCTGTTCGTACTCCAGGGCCAGTTGCCGCGCCCCCCGCTCCCGCAGGGCGAAGAGGGTGGCAGCCGCAAAGAGGAGGAGCAGCACCACAGCTACGGCCCAGCGCAGCCCCTCCGGCCACGCCCGGAGCCCGCGCCGTGGCCCCGGGCTCTGCGCCTGGGCCGCGGCCTCGCTGGGGCCTGGTGGAGGCTGGATGGGGGCGGCCGTCTCCCGCGCTACCTCCGGAGGGCGCGCCTCCCGCGGAGGCTCTGGGACGGGTTCCGGCGGCCTGGCCTCTGCCCGGGGCGCCTGCGCCGCGGCCCGTTCCCTGGCCCTGGGGAGGAGCAGGGCCGCGTCCAGGTAGTGGGGGTCCAGGCGCACAATCTCTTCCAGTTCGTCGCAGGCCTCGTCCCAGCGCTGGGCGGCCACGGCCTGGCGCGCCGCCTGGTACAGGGCCGCCAGGCGCACCTGACGCCCCGCTTCCGCCAGCCGTGTCTCGGCATCCCGGTAGTGGGGGGCCAGGGTGAGGACCTGGCTCAGGAGGTGGACGGCCCTCTGCCAGGCCCCTGCCTCCAGGGCCTGGAGGGCCTCGTCGTAGAGGCGCTCTACCAGGGCGGCTTGGTCCTCTGGCGCGGGTGGAGGGGCGGGGAGCCCAGTCCCTTCCAGGAGGGAAAGGGCTGTCCGGCGCAGGTCGGCGGCGCTGGCGAAGCGGTCTTCGGGCCGCTTGGCCATGGCCCGCTGGATGAGGGCCTCCAGCCCCTCAGGCCACCCCTCGGCACGGGGCGGCAGGGGTGGGGGCGGCGTGGCGATGTGCTGGGAGAGGACCGACCAGGGATCCTCCCCGCGGAACGGGGGGAGCCCGGTGAGCATCTCGTAGAGGACGACCCCCAGCGCGTAGAGGTCGGCCTGGGGCCCCACCCGCTCCCCCAGGATCTGCTCCGGCGAGGCGTAGTAGGGAGACCCCACGAAGCCGGATTGGGTGAGGGAGGGGAGGTCGCGCACCCGGGCCACGCCGAAGTCCAGCACCTTGAGCACCCCCTCCGGGGTGACCATCAGGTTCTGGGGCTTGATATCCCGGTGGACGATGCCCCGGTGGTGGGCGTGGTCCAGGGCTTCGGCGGCCTGGCAGAGGAGGTGCAGGGCTTCGCGCCAGGGGTACGGCCCGCGCCGGTCCAGGTGTTCGCGGACAGTTTCCCCTTCAATGTATTCCATGGCCAGGTAGTAGGTGTCGCGGTCGGCCCCGTAGTCCAGGACGCGGACGATATGGGGGCTGGCCAGGGCCCCGGCCAGTTTGGCCTCCCGGATGAACCGTTGGACGTACGAGGGATCCTCGGCGAACTGGGGGAAGAGGACCTTGAGGGCAACGCGCTGACCGGTCGTCTGGTCTTCGGCCAGGTAGATCCAGGCCATACCACCGCTGCCGATCTCCCGCAGCACCACGTACCGGTTGCCGATCAGTTGCTGCAACGCCCCACCCTCCCCGGAAAGGGTTACCGGCGCCTGGGATTATATCCCAGACCGCCGTTTCGGGCAACAGGTCCCCCCACCCCTGGCGGTCTGTTCTCCGGCACCGCGATGTCATGCAGGGCTGACTCATCCTTGTAGAACTCTGACAGCCCTCTGGCGCGGCAGACCGTAGGGCACGCCTCCTGGCGTGCCCTCTGCGCCGGGAAGAGCGGTTTATAGCCTTTCATTTTGTAAAAACGAGGCAGCCCTGCGATGTCATGTCGCCCATCTTGCCGGCCGAGCCGTTCTGGTTTATACTCCGTCCCGATACCGCTTCATCTGGAGGAGGCGTGGCACGTGCAAGAGCCATCGGTCCGGTCGGGCGCACCGGGGGCGGAACAGCCCGTTTCCGGGCGACAGGTGGTGCTCCTGATGACCCTGGGCCACCTCATCAACGACCTCTACGCCAACGCTCTGACCCCCATCCTGCCCGTCCTCATTGAGCGGTTTGGCCTCTCCATGACGCAGGCCGGGCTGCTGACCACCCTGCGCATGCTCTCGGGGCAGGTGTCGCAGCCGTTCTACGGCTTCCTAGGGGACCGCCTGGGCCGGCGGTGGCTTCTGGGCCTCGGACCCCTTCTGACGGTGGCCCTCATGGGCCTGGCGGGCTGGGCCCCTACCTACGGCATCCTCATCCTCTGCGTAGTCCTGGCGGGAGTGGGGTCGGCCTCCTTCCATCCGCAAGGGGCGGCTGTGGCGGGTCAGGCCAGCGGGCGCCGCCACGGCCTGGGCATGGGCGTCTTCCTCTCAGGAGGGATTGTGGGGGTGGCCATTGCCCCCTGGCTGGTGGTGCCCCTGGTCTCGCGGTGGGGACTCCGGGCTACCCTGCTGGCCGCGGTGCCCGGCCTGCTCATCGGGGCTTTCCTCTGGGCCCGCGAGGGGAGGTTGCCCCAGGTCCGTGCGGTGAGGCACAGCACCTGGACGCTGAGCGTGGGGGGAAGCGCCAAACCCCTGACCCTCCTCCTTGCCATCGCCGCTTGCCGCACGGTCATGGAAAGCAGCATGATCACCTTCCTGCCCGTCCTGATGCGGCAGCGGGGGTTCTCCTTGATGGGAGCCGGGGCCATCCTCTCGGCCTTCCTCCTGTGCATCGGGGTGGCTTCGGTGCTGGGGGGCTACCTGGGCGACCGCTTGGACCCCCGGCGGGTCATCGGCGTGAGCCTGGTCCTGGGCATCCCGTTCCTGCAGGGCTCGCTGCGGGCGGAAGGGGCCCTGATGGTGGTCCTGTGGATTGTGAGCGGGGTCCTCTTCCTCTGCTCAGCCTCGCTGAACGTGGCCCTGGCCCAGCGCCTGGCCCCGGCGCATGCCGGCACCGCCTCCAGCCTGATGAGCGGGGTCGGGCTGGGCCTCGGAGGGGTGGGCGCTACCCTGGTGGGGCGCCTGGCGGACGCCATCGGGCTGGTGCCGGCCTTCCAGTGGCTTTCGTGGCTGCCTCTGGTGCCCGCCGCCCTGACGCTCCTCTTGCCGGCCATGCCACGGACCTTCTCCCAGGCCGCCGGTGCCCCTCCAGCGGGCTGGCCCCGGTAGATCGCTTCGGTTC
This sequence comes from Anaerolineae bacterium, assembly GCA_049969295.1. Taxonomy (GTDB): domain Bacteria; phylum Chloroflexota; class Anaerolineae; order DTPP01; family DTPP01; genus DAOTYM01. The sequence goes on from JBMFPD010000266.1 coordinate 4,452, forward strand.
CATCTTGTGTG
>JBMFPD010000267.1:0-4461 GCA_049969295.1 Anaerolineae bacterium
CGTGGAGATCTGGCGGGAGGGCAACCTGAAGGACGTGCCGGGGGTGGGCGAGGCCCTGGCCAAGAAACTGGATGAACTCTTCCGCACTGGCGAACTGGGCTTCCTCAAGCGCCTGGAGGCCGAAGTGCCCCCCAGCCTCGCCACCCTGCTGGACGTCCCCGGCGTCGGCCCCAAGACGGCCCACCTGGTCTGGGAGCACCTGGGCATCGCTGACCTGGACGCGCTGGAACAGGCTGCCCGTGCCGGCAGGCTGCGGAGGCTCCCCGGCATGGGCGAGGCCAGCGAGGCCCGTATCCTGCGGGGCCTTCAGGCCCTCCGGGAGAAGGGACAACGCAGCGCGAAGGCCGGGGGCTCTGCACCCTGAGCCCCGGGCCTCCGATCGGCACAGTGGAGGCACACAGTGGGTGAGCGGCGCGTCTCGGAACCCTCGGTCCGCTTCGGCGGCGCCCGACACGGACGCCCAGCCAGGACCGTGCGCCGGGGGCCCAGGGTGGACCTCACCCGCATCCCCCCGGGCTGGGCGGCCGGCACCCTCCTCGTCGTCGCCGCCCTCGCCCTGGCGGTGTGGATCCTCTCCATGCCCCCGGGGGAGACCGAAGCCCTGCCGCCCCCAACGGTACCCGGCCCGACGCCTTCGCCTTCCCCTGCACCGCCCCGCGTGGAGGTCGGCGGGTGGGTCCAGGTGCAGGGCACCGAAGGAGAGGACCTCCGGCTGCGCGCTGCTCCCGGCCTGGGTGGGGAGACCATCGCCCTGGTCCAGGAAGGCACGTTGCTCCGGGTCCTGGAAGGGCCGGTGGAGGCTGACGGTTACACCTGGTGGCGCGTCCAATCGCCCGAGGACCAGACCGGCTGGGCTGCTGGGCAGTGGCTCGCCCCACGGTAGCCAGAGCGCATGCAACCTGAAGACCTGTTGGCGAGGAGGGCAACGATGACCGAGGTGCCTCCCGAGATCCGAGAAGAAGTGGAGCGGCTGCGCAGGGAGATCCGCTACCACAACTACCGCTACTACGTCCTCAACCAACCGGTCATCAGCGACGCGGAGTATGACCGCCTGATGCGGCGCCTTCAGGAACTGGAGGCCCAGTACCCAGACCTCATCACGCCGGATTCCCCCACCCAGCGCATCGCTGTGGAGCCCCAGGAGGGGTTCGCCAAGGTGCAGCATCCGGCCCCCATCCTCAGCCTGGCCAACGCCATGACGCCGGACGAGGTCCGGGCATGGCGGGACCGCGCCCTGCGCCTCCTCCCGGAGGGGACACGCCTCGCCTACGTGGTGGAGCCCAAGATAGACGGCCTGACGGTGGTCCTGCACTATGAGCATGGCCTCTTCACCCTGGGGGCCACCCGGGGCGACGGAGAAGTGGGCGAGGACATCACCGCCAACCTGCGCACCGTGCGGGCCCTCCCCCTGCGCATCCCCGTGCACCCCGGGGATGGCGCCGATGTTCCCCCCGCGCCAGCGCGCCTGGTGGTCCGCGGGGAAGCCTACATGCCCATCCGGGAATTTGAGGCCTTCAACGAGCAACTGGCGCGGGCAGGAGAACGGACCTTCGCCAACCCCCGCAACGCCGCGGCCGGCTCCCTGCGCCAGTTAGACCCCCGCATCACCGCCGAGCGGCCCTTGAGCCTCTTCGTCTACAGCGTGGTGGCCGCCGAGGGGGTCCACCTGGCCACCCAGTGGGAGACCCTCCAGTACCTGCGGGCGATGGGGTTCCCCGTGGTGGAGGCCCAGCGCTTTGAGGACCTGGAGGAGGCCATCGCCTACTGCCTGGAGTGGCAGCGCAAGCGCGATACCCTCAACTACGAAGTGGACGGCATGGTCATCAAGATTGACGACCTCTCCATCCAGGAGCGGCTGGGGTTTGTGGGCAAGGACCCCCGCGGTGCGGTGGCCTTCAAGTTCCCTGGACGGGAGGCCACGACCAAACTCCTGCGCATCGAGGTCAACGTGGGGCGCACAGGCAACCTCACCCCCTACGCCGTCCTGGAGCCTGTGGAGGTGGATGGCGTCATCGTCAAGCAGGCCACCCTCCACAACTTTGAGGACCTGGCCCGCAAGGACATCCGGGAGGGGGACTACGTCATCGTGCGGCGGGCAGGGAAGGTCATCCCCTACATCGTGGGGCCCATCGTGGAACGGCGCACCGGCGCGGAGAAGCCCTACACGCCGCCCCGGACGTGCCCGGTGTGCGGCGAGCCGGTCGTCCAGACCCCCGGCGAGGTGGCCATCCGCTGCATCAACGCCTCCTGCCCGGCCCGCCTCAACCGCCAGGTGGAGTACTTCGCCGCCGTGATGGACATTGAGGGCCTGGGAGAGCAGACGGCGCGCCTCTTCGTGGAGAAGGGTCTGGTCCACGACGTGGCCGACCTCTACTTCCTGACCCGGGACCAGCTCCTCGCCCTGGAGGGGTTCGCGGAGAAGAGCACGGAAAAACTCCTGCAGGCCATTGCTGCCTCGCGGGAGCGGCCGCTGGCCCAGGTCCTCACGGCGCTGGGCATCCCCTACGTGGGCTCGGTGGTGGCGGGGATCCTCGCCGACCATTTCGGGTCCATAGACGCCCTGATGGAGGCCCGCGAGGAAGACCTCCTCCAACTGGAAGGCATCGGCCCCCAGATCGCCGGGTCGGTGGTGCAGTTCTTCCACTCCGAGGCCAACCGCCGCCTCATCGCCAAACTGAAGCGGGCAGGCGTGCGCATGGAGCAGGAGCGACGCGAGGCCGAAGGGGCGCTCCCCCTGGCCGGGCTGACCTTCGTCATCACCGGCACCCTCCCCACCCTGAGCCGGGAGCAGGCCAAAGCCTGGATAGAAGCCCGCGGTGGGAAGGTCACCGACAGCGTGAGCCGCAACACCGACTACCTGGTGGTCGGGGATGCCCCAGGGCGCAGCAAGTACACCAGGGCCCAGGAACTGGGCATCCCCATGATCGGCGAGGAGGACCTCTTCCGCCTGGCCGAGGAGAGGGCAAGGAGGCAGTAACCCTGTCACTGTCACAAAACTTGTTGCCAATTCCGCCCGAAAGTGTTACAATGGGCCAGGCCACGGGCCTCCTGGTCCCAACGGCGAGATCGCGACACCCAACAAGGGTGCTACAGGTTCCGAAGAAGGGTCTGGTACTGCACCACACTGGTTGTGGACGATACGTCATTCTGAGCAAAGCGACGGGGAGGTAGGGCGCGTAGCCGCGCGCCTTCCAACCCCACCCCCCTGAGCCCCCTCCCCGCGTGCGGGGAGGGGGCTGGGGGAGGGGTGCTCAGAAGGCCGTATTGTCAAAATCCTCTGTGGTGCAGCGCTAGGGAGGCTAGGAGACCACCATGGAGCCCGATGAATTCACCGCTCGGCTCATGAGCGACATGGACCCGGACCTCCTGGAGTTCATCAAGACCAAGGTCAACTCCTTCATCAAGTGGGACCTGGTGCGGTTCTTCCATGAGAACCCCCACACGGCGGACACCGTGGAGAACATCGCCCGTTACACAGGGCGCAACCCAGTGGCCGTGAAGCCCGAACTGGAAGAACTGGCGGAAAGCGGCCTCATGCGCCGGCAATTGGTCGGTGGCATCCCCGTCTACTCCCTCACCACCGACGAGGCCACCCGCGCCCTCATCCGACGCTTCGCCCAGGCGTGCGAAGACCGCCACTTCCGCGTGAAGGCGGTCTACCACATCATCCGGGGGATGTACTGACGGAGGCCGACCGCGCCGCGAACTGAAGGAGGCCTGCAGTTATGGAAAGGGTCAAGACAGGGATCGCCGGCCTGGACGAGATGCTCCACGGGGGCTTCCTCCCCCAGACCGCCAACCTGGTGGAAGGCGCTCCAGGGACGGGCAAGACCACTCTGGGGATGCAGTTCATCTATAACGGCATCGTCCGGTTCGGAGAACCAGGGCTCATCGTCACCTTTGAGGAGTTCCCCCAACAGTACTACCGGGACGCCGCGTCCTTCGGCTGGGATTTCCGCCGCCTGGAGCAGGAAGGGAAACTGCGCATCCTCATGACCAGCCCGGAGATCACCCGCCTGGACCTGGAGAGCGTCGGCGGGATGATAGAGAGCACCATCCAGGAACTGGGCATCCGGCGCGTCCTGGTGGATAGCCTTTCCCACTTTGAACGGCTGAGCACCGACCCCGTGGAACTGCGCGGCATCGTGCACGGCTTCATCAACGCGCTCAAGAGGGAGGGGCTCACCAGCATCCTCACCCGCGAGAGCCCGGCCCTCTTCGGCGAAGACGCCTCGGAGGAGAGCGACATCGCTTTCATGGTGGATTCCTACATCCTCCTCCGCTACGTGGAAATTGAGAGCACCGTCCGCAAGGCGCTCCTCGTCCTGAAACTGCGGGGCAGCGACCACGCCAAGGACATCCGTCAGTTTGAGATTACCGGGAGCGGCATAGAGGTCCAGAGCAAGTTTGAAGGGCGGGAGGGGATCATGAGCGGCAGCCCCCGCCGGACCATGGCCGATT
>JBMFPD010000268.1:0-4437 GCA_049969295.1 Anaerolineae bacterium
TCAGTCTACAGCGCACCTGTCCCAGAAGCGTCCCCGGCCCCTCCGTCCTCGCCGCTGGCGACCTTCGGCAGCCGCATCGCGCTCCTGGAGGCGCACCTTACGCCGCGGGGCACAGCCGCCTGGCACGAGGCCGAAGTGACCCTCCTCTGGCGCACCCTGGCGGACGTGGATGAGGACGTGCGGGTCTCCCTGTGGGTGCAGGGGCCCGGAGGCGTGCCTCCCTGGGAGGTCAAAGGGGCCCCGGCCGGGGGGCGCAGCCCCACGGACCTGTGGCGGGCTTCTCAGGTTGTACAGGACCGCTACGTCCTCTCTCTGCCCCCCGATGCCCCTGTGGGGGAGTACAGGGTGTACCTCGGCCTCCAGGAGTTCCGCTCCGGCGCTTGGTGGGAGCCGAACGTCCCTCTCCCGCCCGAGGGCCCGGGCCACCGGATGCTCCTGGCGTCCTGGCAGTACGGCCCCGGCGTCTTCCAGGCGCTGCCGGACAGGGTGCCCCACCGGGTGGGCACGGAGTTCGGTGGGCAAGTGGCCCTCCTGGGGTACGAGGTCCGCGAGGTGGGGCACCCGCTGCTCCCCTATGTCCAGGCCTTAGACGTGACCCTCTACTGGCAGGCCCTGGGCAGCGCCCGCGAGGACCTCGTCCTCTTCGTCCACCTTTTGGACGAGAAAGGCCAGTACCTGGCCGGCCACGACCAGGTCCCCTATGGGGGCACCTTCCCCACTTCCCGGTGGCCTGAAGGCGCGGTGGTCCTGGACCGGCACGTGGTGCCCCTGGCCGGCGTGTGCCCGGGCCAGGTCCTCCTGCCGGAGGTAGGAGCCTACCTCGCGCCTCTTGGCCCGCGCCTCCTCGTAGCCGGTGGCGGGGACCGGGTCCTCCTGGAGCCCATCCGCATCAGCCCTCCCGCGTTCTAGCCCCTTTATGGTATACTATATGTAGGTGCCCACGGGCAGGCATGAGGCGTTGGGAGGGGGTGTGGCGGATGAAGAAGTGGGCATTCAGGGGGTTCAGGGTCCTTCTGGCGCTGGGCGGGATCTGGCTGCTCCTGGAGGCGGCCGTGCGGGTGTACGTAGAGGCACCCCTCTCCACGGATTTCTACGGTTCCATCTCCCGGGAGGAAGTGGCGGAGAAGCAGGCCCTCTACCGCGTGCAGACCACCGCTGGACCCGGCTGGGTCCACCTGGGGTGGATTGCCAACCCCGAGGTGGAGACGTACCGCATTGAGCGGCGCGAGGCCCAGGGGTGGCAGACGGTGGGGCGGACGCAGTTCGGCTCCTTCCTGTGGCGTGGCGAGGGGGGCTCCTTCCGCGTCTGGCGGGAACCCAAGAAAGGGGGCGAGCCTGCCTTGCTGGGTGAAGTGGAGGCCTGGCCGGAAGGGGCGAGCCCTCCTCTCTTCCTGCCGCGCATCGTCGGGGAGTGGAGGTTCTTGTTCAAACCCACGCAGTACGGGTACTACGTCAACGACCACACGATCTTCCAGGACGCGGAGGGGAACTGGCGGCTGGTGGGGATCACGTCCCGCAGCGATGGGGATTACAACCAGGAGAAGTACTTCGCCGTGGGGGTGAGCGAGGAGTTTCCACCCCCAGGTGGGATGCGTGAACTCCCTCCTGTCGCCGATTTTGGAGAGTTGGCCTGGGCTCCCCACGTGATCTATGCCCGCGGCCGCTACCACATGTTCTGGTCACCGCACAAGTTGCACCAGATGGCATCCGAGGACGGGATCGCATGGCAGGACCACCGGATCACCCTGACCAAGCCGTACCACAAATTCTTCCGCGATGGGATGGTCCTGCAGGTCGCCGAGAACCAGTGGCTCCTCTACACCACCGCCCGTGGGACGTACTACTCGCAGGTAGACCTGTACCAATCGTTTGATCTGGAGGGCTGGCAGTACATCCGCACCGCGTTGGGCAGCGGGTGGGGCAGCGAGCGCAACTCCGCCTTCGCGTCCATGGAATCGCCCTTCGTGCTCCAGTACCAGGGGAGGTACTACCTCTCGCTCACCTACAACAACGACTCCTTCTTCTGGCCGGCCATCCTGATGCTGTTCAGGGTCTGGTGGCCCCACAAGGCCACTTACAATGAAACGCTGGTCTTCCACTCCGACAACCCTTACGATTTCGGCGTGTACCGCGGCCGTGGCCGGGGGCGCTCCCCCACGTTGCTCGCGCAACTGGAGGCCCATGCGCCCGAGTGGGTGTACCATCCGCAGGACGATCGGTGGTACATCACCACGGCTGGCTGGCCCTGGGTGGCCACGCTTACCTCTGGGGAGGTGGCCGTCGCTTCAGTGGAATGGGAACCGCTGCCACGGTGACCGAAGGGGCGCGATGGGGGTGGGGAGGCTCCCGATGTGCAGGCCGGGCACGGAGGCGCGCATCTTCGCGAGGGGGGCGCGGGAGGAACCGTGGGAGCCCCTGCGCCAGTTCCTCTTGCCCCTCCCCGTAGAGGTGGTGGAGGAGTTCGCCCCGGTCTGGTGCGGTGACCGGGGCGCGCCCATCCTCATCCCCTTCTCCCAGTCCGCGGCGGCGCTGGGCGCGGCCTCCCGCTACGGCCGCGTGGTGGCCAGCGACCCCAACCCCCTGACGGCCCTCCTGCAGGGCCTCCAGGTGCGGCCACCTCCACCCCAGGCGGCGCGCAGGGTGCTGCGGACCCTGGCCGACCGCCTGGTCAAGGGGGCGCGCCTGGGGGAGGTCCTTCCCCGCCTCTACGAGACCCCCTGCCCTTCCTGTGGACGCTCTCTCATCGCCGAAGCCTTCCTCTGGGACCGGGAACTCCGCCGGCCAGTGCAGCGCAAGATCCGCTGCGCGCCGTGCGGCCTGGAGGGGTGGGTAAGGGCGGTGCCGCAGGACGCGGCCCGCTTCGCCGAGCCGGAGAAGAAGGGGTTCCACTACTGGCGGGTGCTGGACCTCTTGGCGCGCCGCGGGGAGGCGTTGTACCCTGTGGCGCGGGAGTTCCTGGACCTCTACACGTCCCGCAACCTCCAGGCCCTGGACCTTCTGGTGACGGAGGCCGCCTCCGCCTTTGCGAGGGATGAGGACCGGCCCCTGCGGGAGGTGGCCTGGGCCATGCTCATCGGGTGCCTGGACCTCTGCTCCTCGCTGCAGCCTGCGGGGGGCCTGCCGGTTCCCCGGCGCCTGCGCCCAGCGCGGCGTTTCCTGGAGCGGAACGCGTGGCTCGTGCTGGAGGAGATAGCCGCCTACTGGGAAGGGTTGGCTCAGGGAACAGCGGACAGGCAGGGTGGGGAGATCCACCTGCATTCCGGCCCGGTGGGCGAGGCCTTCGGCTCGCTGCGGCGAGGGGAGTCCTCCCTGGCCATCCTCTCTCCCCCGCCACCTCACCCCATCTTCTGGCACCTCACCTACTTCTGGGCCTGCTGGCTCTGGGGCCGAGAGGCGGCGGAGAAAACGCGCCCTCTCCTGCACCTCGCCGGTCCTTCCTGGACCTGGTACGTGCAGGCCCTGACCCGGGCCCTGCGGGTGGTCTCGGTCTATCTGGAGGAGAGCGCACCTCTGGTGCTCTGGCTCCGCCAGGATCGCTACCTGGCCGAGGCGGTGTTGCTTGCGGCAGCCTCGGCCGGGTTCGTCCCTGTCACGGGGGCTGTCCAGTTCCGGGAGATCGCCCCTCTTTCCACCGGTGGGGCGGAGGTGGTGGCCCTCTTCCGGCGCGCCGCTGCACCTGCCAGGGGGCAGGTGGACCTTCCTCGAGCCGCCCAGGAGGTGGCGCGGAGCCTCCTCGCCCGGCTCCAGGAGCCCATTTCCTTCGCCCAACTGTGGGGGGCTTTCTACTGGCATTTGCTGGAAGAGGGAGCTCTGCCCGACCTCTTCGCCAGCAAGGAGGCCCTGGTGGAGATGGTCCGGAGCCTGGAAGGACCGCTGCGGGACGGGCTTGCAGCCCTCACAGGGTCCGGAGAAGTGGAGGCCCTCGGCCCTCTGGAGCAGGGGAGACCGGCTCCCGCGGAAGAAGAGGAGGCCGCGCGCCCACCTCACTTCTGGCGCCGGAAGCGCTCCTGGGAAGAGGAGTCCTCCCTCACGGACCGGGTGGAGTTCGCCGTGTGGAGCGCGCTCCTGGAGCATCCCGGCCAGAGGGCGGCCGACCTCTGCCGCGAGGTGTACGGCCGGCTGGGAGGCCTCTGCACGCCTCCGGCGGGCTGGGTGGAGGAGTGCCTGCGGTCCTACGGGGAGGAAGGAGGAGGGAGGTGGGGCCTGCGGCCGGAGGACCGCCCGGAGCGCCGCTGGGAGGAGTTCTGGGATCTCCTGGCGGACCTGCGGGCGCTGGGCCAGGCTCTCGGGTTCCGTGTGGTGGAGAACCAGGCCCACCTGGGCCGTTGCCACACGGTCTGGGGGGAGGTCCCTGCCCCTCCGGAAAAGGGGGAGGTTGGACCGGCCCTCCTTCCTCTCCCCTTCGCCGTGGGCTGGATGGACGAGGGGCGGCTGCAG
>JBMFPD010000269.1:0-4431 GCA_049969295.1 Anaerolineae bacterium
CGTCCGGATGGGCCCGGTGCCACTCCCAGGCGCTGGCCACGATGTCCCGCAGGTCGGGGTAGCGGGGCTGCCAGCCCAGTTCCCGCCGGATGCGCTCGGCGCTGGCCACGAGGACCGCCGGGTCGCCCGGCCGCCGCGGGCCCTCCACGGCGGGGATGGGCCGGCCGGTCACCTCCCGTGCTGTCTCCAGCACCTCCCGCACCGTGAACCCCTGCCCGTTCCCCAGGTTGTAGACGCGGCTCCCCCGGTCCAGCGCCTCCAGGGCCAGGATGTGCGCCTGGGCCAGGTCCACCACGTGGATGTAGTCCCGCACGCACGTCCCGTCCCGGGTGGGGTAGTCCGTGCCGTAGATCTCCAGGTGGCTGCGCTTGCCCAGGGCCACCTGCATGAGGATGGGGATGAGATGGGTTTCGGGGCGGTGGTCCTCCCCCAGGGTGGGGGTGCAGCCGGCGGCGTTGAAATACCGTAAAGAGGCGTACCGCAGGCCGTAGATACGGTCCAGCCAGCGCAGGATGCGCTCCAGGAGGTACTTGGATTCGCCGTAGGGGCTTCCAGGGATGATTTCCTCCTCTTCATCAATGGGGATGCGGCGAGGCTGGTCAAAGAGGTTCGCTGTGGAGGAGAGGATGAAGCGCCGTACCCCGTGCTGCACGGCCGCCTCCAGCAGGTTCACCCCGTTGCAGACGTTCTCCCCCACGTAGAGGAAGGGGTTCTGCATGGACTCCCCCACCAGCGTGCGAGAGGCGAAGTGCATCACCGCCTCCACCGGGTAGGTGCGGAACAGGTGGTTGAGGAGGGTGCGGTCCCCCAGGTCCCCTTTCACGAAGGTGGCCTGGGGGTGGACCGCTGCCCGGTGCCCCTGGCTCAGGTTGTCCAGGACAACGACGTCGTGCCCTGCCTGGATGAGTTCAGCCACCACCACGCTGCCGATGTACCCTGCCCCGCCCGTGACCAGGATGCGCATGGCCTTTCCTCCTCGGTGTGTCGGTCTCAGGTCGCGCCCTGTCCTTCCCGCTTGAGGATGCGGAAGCGGTCCAGGTCGTCGGGAACGATCGTCTCGGGGAAGATGGCCCGGGCCTCGTCCAGGACCTGCCGCACGGTGTACCGGCGCGAGATGTGGGTGAGGAACAGTTGGCGGACCCCCGCCTCGCGGGCCAGATGGGCGGCCTGGGCTGCCGTCAGGTGGCCGAACTCGCGGGCGATCTCCCGCTCTTCCTCCAGGTAGGTGGCCTCAATGACCAGGGCGTCCGCCCCGCGCGCCACCTCCACCAGGTCATCCGTGCGGCCGGCATCTCCCACGTAGACGAGGCGCGCTCCAGGCACGGGAGGCCCCAGCACCTGCTCCGGGTAGACTGTCCGGCCGTCGGCCAAAGTGACGGGCTCGCCCTCCACCAGCCGTCGCCGTTCAGGCCCGGCTGGCACGCCCAACCGCTCGGCTTCCTCCACCAGGAAGGGGCGGCGGGGTTTCTCTTCAAAGGCGTAGCCCAGGCAGTCCGGGCCGCGGTGGGTCACCGGGAAGGCCACCAGGCGAAAGGTCTCGTCCTCAAAGACGATGCCCGGCTCCAGTTCCACGTACTCAATGTGGAGGGGAGGGTCGCCGGGCCCGAAGACCACGGCCATCAGGGCCTGGACCCGCCGCAGGGCCCACCGCCCCCCGTAGATGTCCATGCGGGGGATCATCTCCCAGCGGGCGAAGGTGGAGGCCAGGCCCCCAAGCCCCAGGATGTGGTCCAGGTGGCCGTGGGTGAGGAGGATCTTATCCAGCCGCCGGAACCCCAGGCCGCTCTGGAGGAGTTGCCGCTGGGTCCCTTCGCCGCAGTCCACCAGGAAGCGGTACTCCTTGTGCAACACCATGGTCGCTGGAAGCCCGCGGCGGATGGACGGGGCCGAAGCGGAGGTTCCCAGAAAGACGAGTTCGAACAACGTGACCTCTTCCCGTGGCTAGCGATTGGCCTCAGTGAGCCTTGCAGGTATGCGGCACGCAAGGGCTGCCGGGGTACCCCACGCGTCGCCTCTATCCTGGACAGGCCCAGGACCTCCCCACCCTTTGTCTCCAACCCCACCCCTTGACCTCCTCCCCGTGCACGGGGAAGGGGCTGGGGGTGGGGTTCTGGCCGCTCTGCCCCAAATCACTGCGGTGCTAGGGCGTGGCCGTCAGGGCGGCGCCCTGCCGCCTTCGTGCCCAGCGGAGGAACCACTTGTTGATCTCCGCGGCGATGGACGGGACGAGGATCAAGGGGATCATCACCGTCCATTCCCGGAGGCCCAGGAAGGTGGTGTTGAAGATGGGGTCCAGGAAGGGCACGTAGATGATGGCCAGCAGGATGGCCAGGCTGCTCGCCACCGCGTACTGCATGTAGCGGTTGGAGAAGGGACCGATGGCCCAGAGAGCATACCGCTCCGAGCGGCTGGTGTAGGCCCGGAAGAGTTCCGAGATGGAAAGGGTGCTGAAGGCCATGGTCTGAGCGTGGGCCAGGTTGTCCGGGTACCAGCGCAGGCCGACCACGAAGGCCGCGAGGGAGGCAGCGGTGATGGCCACTGCCTGCACGGCGATGCCGATGGCCATGTCCCGGTTGATGACCGGCTCCTCAGGAGGCCTTGGCGGCTGGTCCATGGTGTCAGGGTCGCCCTGTTCCAGGCCCAGGGCCAGGGCCGGTGCGCCGTCGGTGATGAGGTTCAGCACCAGGAGGTGGATGGCCTGGAGCGGCAGGGGCAGGCCGGCCATCATGGCGACGAAGATGATGAGGATCTCCCCGACGTTGCACGAGAGGAGGTAGTAGACGAATTTGCGGATGTTGGAGTAGATGATGCGCCCCTCCTCCACGGCCGACACGATAGAGGCGTAGTTGTCGTCGGTGAGGACCATGTCGGCCGTCTCTTTGGTCACGTCGGTGCCGGTGATGCCCATGGCCACGCCGATGTCGGCCCGCTTGAGGGCTGGGGCGTCGTTGACGCCGTCGCCGGTCATGGCCACCACGTGGCCGTGGGCTTTGAGGGCCTCCACAATCTGCACTTTGTGCTGGGGCGAGACGCGGGCGAAGACGTTCACCTCGCGGATGGCCTCCCGCAGGCCCTCCAGCCCCAGGCGGTCCAGGTCCCGGCCAGTCAGCACGCGGTCCTCATCCCCGATGAGGCGCAGTTCCCGGGCGATGGCGGCAGCGGTGTTGGGGTAGTCGCCGGTGATCATGATGGTGCGGATGCCAGCCCGCCGCGCCACGGCGATGGCGTCCCGCACCTCTGGTCGGGCGGGGTCGATCATCCCCATCAGGCCCACGAAAACGAGGTCCCGCTCCAGGTGCTCCGGCTCCGGTCGCTCCACCGGCTCGTAGAGAGGGCGGTAGGCCACGCCCAGCACCCGCAGGGCGTTGGAGGCCATGGCCTCGTTCATTTCCAGGATGCGCTTCCGCTCCTCCCAGCCCAGGGGCGTTTCCCGGCCGTCCTCGTAGATTTTGGTGCACAGGTCCAGGATGACATCCGGTGCGCCCTTGACGTAGGCCACGTAGGGGGCCGGGTCGCGCCCCTCCGCGGGAGCCTCCTGCGCGTTCACTTTGTGGATGGTCATCATCCGCTTGCGAGCCGAGTCAAAGGGGATTTCGGCCACGCGCGGATAGTCCCGCTCCATCTCATCCTTCCACAGGCCAGCCTTGGCCGCGGCCACCACCAGCGCGCCCTCCGTGGGGTCCCCCACGATGCACCACTGGTCGCAGTTCTCGTCCCGTGCTCGCCGTTCCAGGACGGCGTCGTTGCATAGGAGGGCAGCCCTGAGCATGAGCATGAGCCCCGGGTAGGCCTGGGGGTCCACGGGCTGGCCGTCTTCCTGGAACTGGCCTTCAGGCCGGTACCCTTCGCCAGTTACGTTCAGGAGGCTGCCGTCGGCGTACACCTGCACCACGGTCATCTCGTTCTGGGTGAGGGTGCCGGTCTTGTCGGAGCAGATGACGGTGGCGCTCCCCAGGGTCTCCACGGCGGGCAGTTTGCGCAGGAGGGCGTGCCGCTGGACCATCCGCTGCATGCCCAGGGCCAGGCAGATGGTCACCACGGCCGGCAGGCCTTCCGGCACGGCGGCGATGGCCAGGCTCACGGCAACCATGAAGAGCTCCAGGATCTTCGCCTCGGAGGCCTGCAGCCACGGGAGGAAGCCCTGGGAGGCGATGAGTTCCACGTGGGTGTCCCGCAGCACGCCGATGACGAAGATGATGCCGCAGATGCTCAGGGCAGCGATCCCCAGCCAGCGGCCCAGTTGGTCCAGGCGCATCTGGAGGGGCGTGGGCTCCGCTTCGTAGGCCTGGATCAGTTCGGCGATCTGGCCGATCTGGGTCTGCATGCCCGTGGCCACGGCGATGGCCTTCCCCCGGCCGTAGGTGACCAGGGTGCTCATGTAGGCCATGTTCCTGCGGTCGCCGATGGGGCTTTCGGGGGGGAGGATAGCGT
>JBMFPD010000270.1:0-4358 GCA_049969295.1 Anaerolineae bacterium
GTAACGGGCGAGGGGCACGTCGTCAAACCCCACCAGTGCGATGTCGTCGGGGATGCGCAGCCCGCGGTCCTTGATTGCGGATATGGCCCCGAAGGCCACGACATCGCTGGCGGCGAAGACCGCGGTGGGCGGCTCGGGCAGGTCCAGGAGGGATTGCATGGCCGTATAGCCGCTCTCGCTGCGGAAATCGCCCAGGCGGATGAGGGTCTCGTCCGCCGGGAGGCCGCGGGCCATGAGGGCCTCGCGGTACCCCTGGAGGCGGTCCTGGCTGGCGGTGTAGTGCAGCGGGGCGTTGGTGATGAGGCCGATGCGGGTGTGGCCCAGGTCCAGCAGGTGCTCCACGGCCCGGCGGGCGCCGGCCACGTTGTCCACATCCACAAAGTGGGCCCGGACCCCCTGCAACTGGCCTAAGAGGACCAGGGGGAAGCCGTCGGCGACGAGGTGGGGGAGTTGAGCATCGTCGGAGCGAGGGCCGGAGAGGACGATGCCGTCTATGCGCCGTTCCTGGACCAGGGCCATGTAGGCGTCGGGGCGGGTGACATCCTCCACCGGTTCCAGGAGGACCTTGAAGCCGTGGGCCTGGGCACTGTGGCTGAGGCCGCGGATAACCTCCGGCAGGAAGGCGTCAGCGGAGATGCGGTCGTGGCTCTGGCAAAGGACCAGGCCGATGGTGCCGGTCTCGCGGCGGGCGAGGGCGCGGGCCGCTGCGTCTGGCCGGTAGCCCAGCCTGCGGGCCACTTCCAGCACGCGCTGGCGAGTCTCCTCGGAGATGTTAGTGTTGGGGGTATTGTTGAGGACAAAGGAGACGGTGGTACGGGAAACGCCGGCCTCGCGGGCCACATCTTCGCTGGTTACCCTTCTGGCCACAGCGACCCTCCGTTGGGTGGCACCGAAGATGGCAGGTGACGCGGTTTACTAACGCGCGTTACTATCTCTAGTATACTCGGAAAAGGGCAATTTGTCAAGGGGTGTTGAGAACGAGTCCAGGGCTGTCTCGTTTTTACAAAAGGGAAGGCTATAACCACTCTTCCCGGCGCAGAGGGCACGCCAGGAGACATGCCCTACGGTCTGCCGCGCCTGCACCGACAATATGTCACAGCACGGGTTTGCAAGGTCGGACGGACGTCCAACCTTTCCAGGGGCAACGCGCTCTAGCAGCCTGGAGAAAGCCGTCCACGAATTGGCCAACGAATACACGAATGAGCCCGGCGCGACCGCAAGCCATTCGTTTCTTCATTTGTGGATGGCGTGAGCAAGGCGGACACACCTTGGGCATCTGATCCTTGAACTGAGCATGTCAGAAACGATGGACGCGAAAAAGGGGGCCCGCAAGGGCCCTCCTTTTTCTGGAGCGGGAGACGGGATTCGAACCCGCGACAACCTGCTTGGAAGGCAGGGGCTCTACCCACTGAGCTACTCCCGCACCGGTCGGGGCGAGAGGATTTGAACCTCCGACCTCAGCGTCCCAAACGCCGCGCTCTCGCCTGTCTGAGCTACGCCCCGAACCCGGACTTAATATAGCGCAACCGGCGCAAATCGTCAAAACCGCAGGACCCCCCTGCAGGGCCAGAGGCCCTCATCCCCCAGGGCCTCCGGCCCCCCTCGCTTTGACGTCCTGGAGGCTCCTGGCTACAATACTTAAGGAAACGAATGCCGGAGGTGGAACATGCCCATCTACGAGTACCGCTGTGCACGGTGTGGTACCGTGTTCCAGCGCCTGTTCCGCTCCCTGCAGGAGGTGGGAAGCACGCAGGTCCAGTGCCCGGCGTGCGGCGGGGAGGAAGTGCACCGGCTGTTCTCCGCGCCGGCTGTCCACGTGGCCGGGGCCACCCCGGCTCCCGAGGAGCCCAGGGAGGAGCCCCGCATCAAACAGGTCTTCGGCCGCAAGGAACTGCAGGAGGCATTGAAATCGCGGGGCTATTGAGCGCCAGAAGGCCGCGAGGTCGCCTCCTCTCCCCCTAGCGCGCCTCCACAGGCTCCTCAAACACCTGCGCCGTGAAGACGTAGAAACGCGCCTCCGGGTCCCGCCAGGCCCCAGCCGGGAGGCCGGCCTTCTGCGCCAGGTGGTCCAGCATCGTCTCCCGGTCCCACCCCTCCTCCAGGGCCACCTGGGGCAGGTACACCGCCTGGCGCGAGCCGTGGACGAGGACCACCCCGTGCACCCCCACCTGGATGGCCTCCGGGCCTGCCACCCCTTCCAGAGGGGAGAGGACGGAGATCTCTATCTGCAGGTCCGGGAGTTCGCCCACGGTGACGGGCGGGAACCGCTGGTCCTCCAGGGCGGCGGCGATGGCCATCCGCTGCACCGTCCGGAGGAGAGGGCCCTGGCCGCTCAGGTTGCCGATGCAGCCCCGCAGTTCGCCCCCTTTCTTGAGCGTCACGAACGCCCCCCTGGGCTGGTAGAGAGCAGGGGAAGGGTCCACCTCCAGAGGTGGGAAGCCGAAGGCCAGGGCCCACTCCAGCGTCTCCCGGGCCACCCGCAGGAGGCTCGCTTGCTCTGCCGGGTCCAGCGCGCGGTGTTCGGCCTCGGCCTCCAGCCGGCAGGGCGCGGGCGGGGCCTCCCAGGAAGCCGGCTCTTCTCCCGCCTTCCAGATGGCGAAGGCCGCGTACCCCACCACCTGGTCCCGGTCTCCGAAGAGGACGTCGCCGGAATTGGCGTAGAGGAGCAGGTGGGCCCTCTCCGCTCCCAGGGCTCTGGCCGCGGCGAGGGCCACGAGGACCGCGCCCCGTCCGCACAGGGTGCAGGCCAGGCCCTCATGCCCTGCCCCCATCTGGCGGGCGTCCGTCTCCCAGACCTGCTGCCCGTCCAGCGAGGCGATAGCCTCCACCGTCTGGCTGTCCACCTGGCAGGCCTCTTCGTAGGGCGGGTAGTGGCTGAGATCCGTTGTCGCCACCAGGAGGGCCCGGTGCCGGGCGAGGACTTCCCCTAGGGCTCGCCCCATCTCCTGGGCCTTTGCCCACGTCACGTCGCCGACGAGGATGGGCACGATGGGAGTCCCGGGCGCGACGGCCTGGAGGAAGGGCAACTGGACCTCAATGGAATGCTCCTGGCGGTGCAGGGTGGGGTCCGAGGCCAGGTCCGGGAGGGCGGCGAGGAGTTCTGCGGCCAGGTCCCGGGCCACGGGGACCTCCCCCAGGGGGGTGGCGAAGGCCCCGTCGGGGTAGAGGGCCCCGGTATCCAGAGAGGGGAGGGTGTGGTTGGCCCCGAGGAGCACAACCGCGTCGTAGGTGTGCCCGACGACCTCGGCGTAGGCCCGGGCTGCCACCGCGCCGGAGTAGGGGTACCCAGCGTGAGGCACGAGGAGGGCCACGGGAGGGTGAGGGGCTGGCGGCACGGCCAGGCGCGCCTGGCGGAGGAGGGCCTGGACCATCTGCTCCAGGGCTTCGGGCTCCCTGGGGTAGAACTGACCAGCCACGGCCGGCGGGCGGACGGAGGCAGGCGCTGGCGTGGGGGGAAGGGTGGCGGCAGGGGTGGAGGAAGCCGTGGGCGCGGCCGGGGCGCACCCGCCCAACGCCAGAACCACGGCCATCCAGAGCCACCACACCCTTCTGCGCCGCATCGCGAACCCCTGCCATGGCAAGGTGCTCTACGGAAATTGTACGGCAACCGGCAGAGGCTGTCAAGGGCGGCAGGACGCTGGGCCAGGGCTGTCTCGTTCTTAGTGATTGCCCTCCCCTTGGGCCTGTGCTATACTCTATCCAAGCCCGAGGAAAAGGAGCCACACGCCCCCACCATGAAACCCGGAACGCTCCTGCGCGTTCTGCGCACCCATGCCAACACCCTTCCGGCGGCCGGGGCGCTCCTGGCCCTGGCCATGCTTCTGGGGGTCTCCGCACCCCAGCCCCCAGCGCCGCCGGACCGCCTTCCCCTGCCCACCTGGACCGCCCTGCCCCTGGAGCCACTGCCATCGCCAGAGGAGGTGGGGCCGGACGTCCTCGTCCTGGCCCTTCCTGGGGTGGGCCCAGGTCTGGTGGAGCGCGCCCTGGCCGAGGGCACCTTCCACCACCTGGCCCGCCTGGCCGCCCAGGGCGTCTACGTGTCTCCGCTTCGTTTCCCTGAACCTGCGGTGCAGGGCTGGGCCGAGTGGGTGCTGAGCACGGGGGAGGCCGGACCACCTCCGCCGGAGTGGGCGGACCTCTGGGCCGCTTCCCCTGAGGCGGCCTGCGCGGCCTGGTCCCAGGTGAGGGCCCTCCGCTCCTCCCTGTGGCGGAGGGCCGAGGCGACCGGGCGGCCGGCAGGGCTCGTCCTGTGGCCGGGGGCCCTGCCCCCCGGCTGCGGGCAAGCGGCCTCCATCCAGGTGGAGGGGTGGGTGCGGGATCTGCCGGCCGGGCGGGAGGAGGTCCTGCTGAGCCCAGCG
>JBMFPD010000271.1:0-4325 GCA_049969295.1 Anaerolineae bacterium
GTGCCCTACGGTCTGCCGTGCCAGCAGAAGGCATGCCAGGAGGCGTGCCCTACGGTCTGCCGTGCCAGCAGAAGGCATGCCAGGAGGCGTGCCCTACGGTCTGCCGTGCCAGCAGAAGGCACGCCAGGAGGCGTGCCCTACGGTCTATAACCGCTCTTCCCGGCGCAGAAGGCATGCCAGGAGGCGTGCCCTACGGTCTGCCGTGCCAGAAGTTGGGAGAGGGTCGCCCCGCGTCCCGGGCTGCGCCAGGGGCCTGGAGTTCCGGCCTCACGTGCTGCGGAGGCGGACGCCCAGTTTCCGCTCCACCTGGTGGACGATGCGTCCCCGCACCTGGGCGATCTCCTCGCCGGAGAGGGTGTGGTCGTCGGCCTGCAGGGTTAGGGAGAAGGCCAGGCTCTTGTGCCCCGGCGGGACGGGGTCGCCCCTGTACACGTCAAAGAGGACGACGCGGCGGAGGAGCCGGCCACCAGCCTCTGCAATGGCCCGGCGCACCGCCTCGGCCGGCATGTCCTCCGGGACGATGAAGGCCAGGTCCTCCGTGGCGATCTCAAAGCGGGAGACCGGCTCCACCTGGGGCACCGGTTGGGCCAGGGCCAGGAGCCTCTCCAGGTCCAGTTCCGCGAGGGCCACCGGCAGGTCTTCCCGCAGGTCAAAGGCCTCCCGCACCCTGGGGTGCACCTCCCCCAGCACGCCCAGCACCTCCTCGCTGTGCCGCAGGGCGGCCACACGGCCCGGCTCAAAGGTGGGGTGCTCCACTGGGACGAAGTCCACGCCCTGGACGCCCAGGCGCTGGAGCAAGGTTTCCACGATCCCCTTCAGGTCAAAGTAGTCCAGGGGATCGGGGTCCTTCCTCTGCCAGTGCAGGGGCTGGCGCGGCCCGGCGAGGAGGATGCCCACGCGCCGCGGCTCGTCGGGGAGGAGTTCGCCCTCCCGGGGCAGGTAGACGCTCCCCACCTCAAAGAGGGCTACCCGCTCCTCATGCCGCAGGTTGGCCCAGGCCGTCTCCAGGAGGCCGTTCATGAGGGTCTGGCGCAGGAACTCCCGTTCGGCGGTGAGGGGGTTGGCCAGGCGAATGTAGGTCTCCGGGTCCGGGGGCGGACCGCCCGGGGTCAGGCGGGCGATGCTCTCCAGGTTGGTCAGGCTGTAGTTGATGACTTCCTGGAGGCCCGCCCCGGCCAGGATGTCCCGCACCCGTTCCTCGCCCTCCAGCCGTAGGTTGCGGCGCTGGGGCGGGAGGACATCGCTCATCAGGGTCTCGGGCAGGCGATCGTAGCCATAGATGCGGGCCACTTCCTCAATTAGGTCGGCAGGGATGGCCACGTCCAGCCGATGGTCGGGCACCGTGGCGCGGATGAGGGCCTGGTCGGACTGGCGGTCGCCCTCCACCTGGCACTGGAACTCCAGGGCCTCCAGGATGCCCACGATCTCGTCCGTCTTCAGGTCCACCCCCAGGATGCGCCGCACCTCGGCGGGGGTGAGGTCCACCGTGACCCGCTTCTGGGGCACGGGGTAGACGTCCACCACGCCCTGGGCGATGGTGCCGCCGGCCAGTTGCCGCATCATCTCCGCCGCCCGGCGCGCCGCGGGCAGGGCAAGGCTTGCCGGGACGCCTCGGCCGAAGCGGTAGGAGGCCTCGCTGGGCAGGCGCAGGGCCTGGGCTGTCCGCCGGTTGTTGATGAAGTCGAAGTTGGCCGACTCCAGGAGGATGTCTGTCGTGGCCTCGGTGACCTCCGTTTCCAGGCCGCCCATGACGCCGGCGATGGCTACCGGCCCCACCCCGTCGGCGATGACCAGCATCTCCTGCGTCAGGGGCCGCTCCACGCCGTCCAGGGTGACGATCCGCTCCCCGGGCCGGGCGCGCCGCACGAGGATGACCGGTGGCTCGCCGTGGGGGCCGGCTTCGTCTACCGTCTGGCCGCGGCGGTTCCGCAGGCGGCGGTAGTCAAAGGCGTGCAGGGGCTGGCCCCACTCCAGCATGACGTAGTTGGTGATGTCCACCACGACGCTGATGGGACGCATCCCGGCCAGGATGAGGCGGCGCTGGATGCGGTAGGGGGAGGGGCCGTGCCGCACCCCCTTGATGAGCGCGGCGATGTACCGGTTGCAGAGGTCCGGGTCGGCGATCTCCACCTCCACCTGGCCGGCGATGGGCTCCCCCTCCGCCATCCACTCGGTGGAGGGGAGCCGCACCCGTTGCCCGGTGAGCGCGGCCACCTCCCGCGCCACGCCGATCACCGAAAGGCACCGCGCCAGGTTGGGGGTCAGGTCCAGGTCCAGCACCGTGTCGCCCAGGTAGTCGGCCAGGGGCGTCCCCACTGGCGCATCGTCCGGCAGGATGAGGATGCCGGAGTGGTCCGGTCCGAGGCCCAGTTCCTTTTCGGAGCAGACCATGCCATCAGAGAGGACACCGCGGATGGTGGTGGGCTTGAGGATGAGGACGCGGCCGTCGTCGGCGTGGCCGTCTATGAGGCGGGCGCCGGCCGTGGCGAAGGCCACCTTCTGGCCGCGGTCCCCCACCTTGAGGTTGGGCGCGCCGGTGACCACCTCCTTCTCGCGGCCCTCGCCGTAGCGGACGGTCACCAGGGTCAGCCGGTCGGCGTTGGGGTGGGGGCGCACTGCCACCACCTCCCCCACGAAGATCTTGTCCCGGTCCCAGTCGGCCCCGATGCGTTCCACCGCGGCCACTTCCAGGCCGGCCAGGGTCAGGCGCTCGGCCAGTTCCTCTACGCTCACCGTCAGGTCCACGAATTCGCTGAGCCAACTGAGGGGCACGCGCATCGTCCGTCCTCCTAGAACTGCTGCAGGAAGCGCAGGTCGTTGGTGTAGAAGTAGCGGATGTCCTCAATGCGGTGGCGGAGCATGGCGATCCGCTCCGGCCCCATGCCGAAGGCGAAGCCGGAGAAGAGGCGCGGGTCGTAGCCGCCGTTTTCCAGCACCCTGGGGTGGACCATGCCCGCGCCGGCGATCTCCAGCCAGCCGGTCCCCTTGCACAGGCGACACCCTTTGCCGCCGCAGAGGATGCAGTCCATGTCCACCTCCACGCTGGGCTCGGTGAAGGGGAAGTAAGAGCAGCGGAAGCGCACCCGGCGCTCCGGCCCGAACATCTGGCGGGCGAAGTTGACCATGGTCCCCTTGAGGTCGGCCATGGTGATGTGGCGGCCCACTGCCAATCCCTCCACCTGGTAGAACATGGATTCGGAGCGGGCCGTGACCTGTTCGTAGCGGTGGCACCGGCCGGGCAGGATGACCCGCAGGGGCTCGGGCGCGTGCTCCCGCATGGCGTGGATCTGACCGGGTGAGGTGTGGGTGCGCAGGAGGACCCCCTCCCGCGTGGTGTAGAAGGTGTCCCACATGTCCCGGGCTGGGTGGTGCGGCGGGATGTTCAGGAGTTCGAAGTTGTAGAGGTCCAGTTCCACGTCCCGCGCCAGGTAGACCTGGAAGCCCATCTGGGCGAAGATGTGGGTGATCTGGCGCAGGGTCTGGGTGGTGGGGTGCAGGCGCCCGGCCGCGGGCGGACGGCCAGGCAGGGTGACGTCCACCGCCCGCGCTTGGAGGGCGCGCGCCAGTTCGGCCTCGCGGATCTCCCGTTCCCTGGCCTCGTAGGCGGCCTGGAGGGCCAGTTTCACCTCGTTGGAGACGCGGCCGTACTCCGGCCGTTCCTCTGGGGGGAGGCTTCCGATGGCCTTCAGGGCCTGGGTCACCGCCCCCTTCTTCCCGAAGTAGGCGAGGCGCCACGCCTCCAGTTCGTCCGAGGTGGTGACCTGCGCAAGGCGCTCCAGGGCCGTCTCCCGAAGCCTCTCCAGTTCCTCCCATTGCGACATGGTGACCTCCTTGAGAGCGATCAGCAGTCCCCTGAGGGCTAGCCGCTGACGGCTGATTGCTGATAGCCGAGCGCTGATTGCTGATGGCTTAACGAAAAACGACGGCCACGTCTCAGGGACGAAGACGCAACCGTCGCACTCCGCGGTACCACCCTGCTTGGCCGGCGTGAGCCGACCCCCTCAGTCCGACAGCCGGCCGTGGCCGGCGATCGGCAGCCTGGGTAACGGGCGGCACCACCCGGGACGGACTACTGGGGCCCTAGGGCCCGTTCCCCCGTCCGGCTCGGGAGCGAACTTCGGCTGGCTTCCCCTGAGCCGGGCTTCCAGTCCCCGACCCGGCCTCCCTGCCAGGTTCCCCCAGCCTACTCCTCTCCGTCGTCGCCGTTCTGGATGCCTGTGGGGTTGTGGGGGCGATTGTATCACGGAACCGCCCAGGGGGCAAATCGGAGTCGGCCCCGTTGCGGTTGCATCTTGTGTTGGGGAGTCGGGGACGCGGGGACCGAC
>JBMFPD010000272.1:0-4310 GCA_049969295.1 Anaerolineae bacterium
GGTGAGGAACCGCGGGTCCGCACGCCCCTGGGCCACCGCGAGTCGCCCCCCCTACCCCGCCCCACCCTCACCATCCCCCTCAAGGCCTCCGATGCCACGGTGGGCATGCTCAAGGTGTGGGTGCCGCAAGGGGCCCTCTCCCAGGAAAGCGAGACCCTCATGGCCTTCGCCGCCGGCCAACTGGCCCTCGCCGCCGAGCGCTGGCAGCTGCGCCAGCAACTTCGGGAGACGACGCGCGCCCTGGAGGAAGCGGACCACTTCGGCACGGGGGTCTTTGACGGCCTCACCGACGCCCTGGTGACCATAGATCCCCTGGGAACCGTCACCTTCGCCAACCGCGCCGCCGAGGACCTGGTGGGCCGCCCCCGACGCTCCCTCATCGGGCACCCCCTGGGCAAGGCCATCCCCACAGCCGAGGACCTCCTCCTCCGCGTGGCCAGCGACAGCCTGATCGCCGGACGCCCCATCCCGCCCCGGGAGGTCGTAGTCCTCCGTCCCGATGGAGGGTCCCTGCCGGCCGAGGCGCGGGGGTTCTCCCTCCGAAACGAGGACGGCCGGACGACCGGCGTGGCCCTCCTCCTGAAGGACCTGCGAGAGCAGAAAGCCCTCCAGCAGGAGCGGCACCACCTGGACCGGCTGGCGGTCATCGGCGAGATGTCGGCGGTGGTGGCCCACGAATTCCGCAATCCTCTGGCGGGGATCAAACTCGGCGTGCAGTATCTCTTGCGGCATGTCCCGCCGGAGAACCCCCTGCGCCCCTCCGTGGCCATGATCGCCGAAGAGGCCGAGCAAATGGCCCGTACAGTGGAGGACATCCTCCTCATCTCCCGCCGCTTTGAACTCCACCTCCGCCCGTGCGACCCGGTGGAACTGGTGGAGCACACCCTTTCCCACCTGGCCCCAGCGCTGGAAGGGGCGCGCATCCAGGTGCGGCGGGAATTCGCCTCGCCCATCCCCCTGGTCATGGCCGATGCAGCGCGCATGGACCAGGTCTTCACCAACCTGGTGCAGAACGCCATAGACGCCATGCCAGAAGGGGGAGAACTGACGGTGACCGTGGCTTTTGAAGGGGACCCGAAAGGCTCCCGAACGCCGGGGACCGGGGACAGCGTCTCCCCGGGACAGGTCGTCTTCAAGTTCCGGGATACCGGACCGGGCATCCCCCTGGTGGCCCTCACAGAGATCTTTGAACCCTTCTACACCACCAAGACCAAGGGCACGGGCCTGGGCCTGGCCATCGTGGACCGCATCGTGAAAGAACACGGCGGCCAGGTGCGGGCCGCAAACGCCCCCGACCGCGGCGCTGAATTCACCATCACCCTGCCGGCCTTTTACCGGGAGAGTTCGCCATGGCAGCCACCATCCTCATAATTGAGGACCGCAAGTCGCAGAGTTTCTTCCTCAAGCAGCAGTTTGAGGAACTGGGGTACGAGGTCCTGACGGCCGAGACCGGAAAAGAGGGCCTGGGCCTCTTCCTCACCCACGAGGTGGACGTCGTCCTCCTGGACTGGAAACTACCCGACACCCGCGGGCTGGAGGTGCTGCAGGAAATCCGCAAGGACGACGACCTGGTGCCGGTCATCATGATGACCGCCTTCGCCGAAGTGGACGTGGCTGTGGATGCCATGCAGATGGGCGCATTTGAGTACCTGCGCAAACCCGTGGACCTGGGGGAACTCCAGCGGGTGGTGGAAAGGGCCCTGGAGACCCTGGCCATGAAGCGGGAACTGCGCCGGCTCCAGGCGGGTGGGCGGGCCAGCACCGGGGACTGGATCGTGGGCAACAACCCAGAGATGAAACGGGTGGCCCGCGTCGTGGAGCGGGTGGCCCCCACCGACGCCAGCGTCCTTATTGAAGGAGAGAGCGGCACCGGCAAGGAAGTGGTGGCCCGGGAAATCCACCGCCGGAGCCACCGCAGCCACCGGCCCTTCGTCGCCATCAACTGCGCCGCCATCCCCGACCAGTTGCTGGAGAGCGAACTCTTCGGCTTTGAGGCCGGGGCCTTCACCGGGGCACGCCGCCAGAAGAAGGGCCTCCTGGAAACAGCCGACGGAGGCACGGTCTTCCTGGACGAGATCGCCAGCATGCCTCTGGACATGCAGGCCAAGATCCTGCGCGTCCTGGAAGACAAAACCCTCCGCCGTGTGGGCGGCAACACCGACATCCGGGTGGACGTCCGCTTCATCTCCGCCTCCAACAGGAGCCTGGCCCGCGCCATTGAGGAAGGGAAGTTCCGGGAAGACCTCTACTGGCGGTTGAGCGTCATCCCCATCCGGCTCATCCCGCTCCGGGAACGCAAGTCCGACATCGGCCTCTTCGTGGCCGCGTTCATTGAGCACTTCAACCAGACCACGGGCAAGAACATCCGCGGCATCAGCGGGGAAGCCCTGGAACTGATGCGGGCCTACCACTGGCCAGGCAACATCCGGGAACTGCGGAATGTCATTGAACGGGCTGTCATCCTCTGCGATGGCGATGAGATCCGCGTCAACCACCTGCCCACGGAGATCGCCAGCCTGCAGGTGCACGCCGCGGCCAAGCCGGCTGAGGAACCCACCCCCGTCTCCCCCCCATCGCCTGCCCCTGCCCCCCTGACCCCGGCCGTGGCCAGGCGGTACCCCTCCTTTGACCAACAGACCCGCAAGATGCTGCGGGAGTCGCTGCGAGCCCTGCCGGTGGGCCCCGAAGGCCCGCCAGAGGTGGACCGGTTCGCCGAAAGCCCCGTGGATGTCCAGGCCCAGGTCCTCAGGGCCCTGATCCAGGATGGGCAGGACTACCACTGCCTGTGGCTGGCAGCGGAACTGCTGGCCTCACTTCTGGAAACCCCGGCCCGCGTGGATGCTCTGCAGGAAGCCTTCCGCGAGGACCCGGGGGAACTGGCGTCCTTCCTCCTGGCCCTCGGCCTCGCCTACGAAGGGATGGGCGACTACGCCAGCGCGCTGGACTACTTCCTGCAGACCCTGGCCCTCCAGCCCCAATGCCCCTTCGCGTACTACGACCTGGGGTGGGTCCAGCGGCAACTGGGCCGCCATGCCGACGCTGCCCAGAGCCTCTCCAAAGCCCTGGAACTCCGCCCGAACTACGTGGACGCCTACAACGAACTGGGCATCACCTACATGGAACAGGGGGATCCCCTGCGCGCCCTCACCGCCTTTGAGTCGGCCATGGCCCTGGAGCCGGACAATCCCCACCATTACTTCAACGTGGGCTGCGTCCAGAAACTCCTCGGGGACTTTGACGCCGCGGCGACGACCTTCGCCCGGGCCCTGGAACTGGCTCCCGGCTACGAGGAGGCCGCCGCCCAGTTGCGCACCGTGGAGAAAGCCAGGTCTCTTCCCCAACTGGAGGTCCTGGACAGGATCCCCTTCTTCAAGGAACTCCCTCTGGAGCAGCGCCTTCTGGTCTGCGAGCGGCTGGAGTCCGTCTCCTCCGGCGAGGGGGAGGTCGTCATCCGCCAGGGCGACCCCGGCGACGCCTTCTACATCGTGGAAGAGGGCCGGCTGGAAGTGAGCATCGCCGGCCCTCGCGGGGATGAGGTGGTCGTGCGGCAACT
The DNA here is from genome assembly GCA_049969295.1 of Anaerolineae bacterium. GTDB lineage: Bacteria > Chloroflexota > Anaerolineae > DTPP01 > DTPP01 > DAOTYM01. Next base: position 3,554 of record JBMFPD010000272.1, read on the forward strand.
GGAACGCGGCCACTACTTCGGCGAGATCGCCCTGATGGACGAGGGCGCGAGGCGCACAGCCACGGTGCGGGCCGTGACCCCCGTGCGCCTCCTGCGGCTGAGCCGCGAGCAGTTTGAACGCATCAGCGCGGAGATCCCTTCCGTGGCCCAGAACCTGGTGCAGACCCGCAACGAACGCCTGCGGCAGGACGTGCTCCGCACCCTGGAGGGGGATCGCAGTGGTCCCGCCAGGACCGTTGCTCTGGAGCCCCAGCAGGTCCAAGCGGAAGGCGCGGAGACCTCCTCTCCCCAGTTTTCCGTCCTGACCGCCGCTGTGCTTCTCTCCACCCCATCTGGCCAGGTATCCGGTGGACGCGCCCCGCTCCAGTTCCTCAAGGAGTTCTTCGTGGAGATGATGAACGTGATCGGGGACCGGGGCGTGGTGCGCCAGTACACCGGGGACCGGATGGTGGCCCTCTTCGAGACCGCCGAGGCTGCCGTCGCCGCGGCCGGGGACATGCGCGAAACCTTTGCCCGCCTGGTGGACCGCTGGAAAGGGAACCTCCCGGCTATACCGCGCCTGGCGATGGGCATTGCCACTGGCCCCCTGGACCCGGAGGCAGGAGAACAGGCAGGACCAGTGGTGGCCCTCTCCCTGGCCCTCTGCCAGGCCTGCCAGGAAGACGGCATCCCCCTGGCCGATGAGACCACAGCCCAGGCCGTGGCCCATACCCCTCTGGCCCAGCGGCTGGCCCGCATCCCAGAGCCGCTCCGCGTG
>JBMFPD010000273.1:0-4283 GCA_049969295.1 Anaerolineae bacterium
ATGGCGGTGAACGCTTTGGGGGTGATGGCTGTCACCAAAGCCGTGCTGCCGCATATGCGCGCCCGGGGCGCGGGCCACATCATCAACATCTCGTCCGACAGCGGCAAGGTGGCCTTCCCCTTCCAGGGCCTTTACACAGCCGCCAAACATGCTGTGGAAGGGTTCTCCGAGACCCTGTGGCATGAGGTGCTCCCCTTCGGGGTCAAGGTGACCATCGTGGAACCCTGCGGCATGTTCAAGACGGGCATGCCCAAGAGCGCCATCGAGCGCGCCCTGGAGACAGTGAAGCCGGAGAGCCCCTACTACGCCTGGGCCTCCCAGATGGGCAAGGCCATGCGGGCCGAGTGGGAGCACGCCACCGACCCCCATGTCGTGGCCGATGCCATCCTGGAGGTGGCCGACATGGAACGGCCTCCCCTGCGCCTGCGGGTGGGGCCGCCAGACCGGACGGGCCTGGTGGGCCTGCGCAACCAGATGCCCGACGAGGAGTACGTGGACTTCATCCGCAAACTGACCGCTGGAGCGACGAAACCCACCCGCCGTAAGGGCCGCCTGAGCGGAGGCGCGCTCGTGGTGCGCACCTTGCGGGAGGCCGGCGTGACCCACTGTTTCACCATCGTGGGCGGCCACAACTTCCACATCGTGGACGCCTGCCTGGACGAGGGCATCCGGGTCATTGACGTGCGCCACGAGATGAACGCCGCCCACATGGCCGATGCCTGGGCGCGCTTCACAGGAAGGCCAGCCCTCGTCACCGTGGACGCCGCGCCGGGCCTGGTGAACGCGCTCAGCGGGATTGAGGTGGCCTACGAGGCCCAGGTGCCCATGATCGTCACCTGCGCCCAGGGCTCCCTGGAGGGGCGGGACATCGGCGTGATGCAGGCCATTGACCAACTGCGCCTTCTGCGGCCTGTCACCAAGTGGCAGCGGACCTGCTTCTCCCTGAAGCGCCTTCCGGAGTACGCGGCCATGGCCGTGCGCCACGCCACCACGGGCCGGCCCGGGCCGGTCTTCCTGGATTTCCCTCTGGAACTCCTGAGCGCGACGGTGGACGAGGACGAGGTGACCTGGCCCCAGAAGTACCGCCCCGAAGGCCGCCCCCTGGGCGACCCGGCCCTGGTGCGCCAGGCTCTGGAGGTCCTGCGCACGGCCAGGAGGCCCCTCATCGTAGCCGGGAGCGGCGTCTGGTGGGCCGGGGCTGGCGAGGAACTGCGCCGCTTCGTGGAGGCCACGGGCATCCCCGTCCTCACCCGCAACCTGGCGAGGGGCCTTGTGCCGGACGACCACCCCCTGTGCTGCGGCTTCTACCCCACCCCCGCGGCAGACGCCGACGCCTTCCTCATCCTCGGCACCCGCCTGGACTGGACCATTGGCTACGGCCGCTTCCCCCTCTTCGGTCGGGAGGCCAGGGTAGCCCAGGTGGACATCGTCCCGGAGGCCATCGGCAAGACCCGCCCCATAGACGTGGGGATCGTGGGCGATGCCGGCCAGGTCCTGCGCCAGATGCTGGAGCTCCTGCCCGGGGTCCGGGACTGGGCCATGGACCCGGACTGGCCGGCCCGGGCCCGGGGCACGCTCCTCGCCATGCGGGAGGAGACAGCCAAAGCCGCCCGTCTGGATGAACGCCCCAAGGACCGGCCGATGCACTCCATCCAGTTGGTCCAGGCCCTGGCCGCCTGCCTGGACCGGGAGGCCATCAAGGTGGTGGATGGCGGCTACATCGGCGCGTTCGGCATCCAGTACCTGGACGCCAACGTGCCCGGCGGGGTGACCTGGGTGGGGAGCGCAGCCCATCTGGGGGTGGGGCTGGCCTACGCCATTGCCGGCAAACTGGCCCACCCCGACAAGCCTGTTGTGGCCCTCATGGGCGATGGCTCCTTCGGCCTCTGTGCCATGGAGTTTGACACTGCGGTGCGCCACAAGGTGCCCATCGTCGTGGTCATCGCCAACGATGAGGGGTGGGGCGAGGTGCGGGATGGCCAGCGGCGGCGCTTCGGCGAGGACCGCATCGTCGGGACACACCTGGGCCTTGTCCGCTACGACGAGATGGCCAGGGCCCTGGGCGGCTACGGCGAGTACGTGGAACGGGTGGAGGAGATCGCCCCGGCCATCCAGCGGGCTTTCGCCTCGGGGCTGCCGGCCATCGTCAACGTCCATACCGACCCGGAGCAGCGGAGCACCGCCGTGGCCGGCCTGCCGTGGATCACGGAGTAGAAGGAGACGGTTCTCTGCGGCAATCGGACCTCACCCTACCCCCGCCGCCTCCGGCGGCACCCCCTTCCCTCTCCACCAGAGGGAAGGGGGGCGGGGGATTGGCAAACCCGTCCGCTTCCACGGTGCAGACGATCTCGGAGGTGAAGCCAGGTGATCGCAGACGCTCTCGCCTACGCACGGGCACACCGCCAGGCCCTCCTGGAGGCGCTCCAGGACTTCCTGCGCATCCCCAGCGTGAGCACCCAGCCGGAGCACAGGGGGGACATCCAGCGGGCGGCGGAGTGGGTGGCCGGGTACCTGCGCGGGATGGGGATGTCCCAGGTGGAGGTGGTGCCTACGGGAGGGCATCCCCTGGTCTACGGGGCATGGCTTGGCGCAGGGCCGGAGGCCCCGACCCTCCTCGTGTACGGGCACTACGACGTCCAGCCAGTGGACCCCCTGGAGGAGTGGCAGAGCCCTCCCTTTGAGCCGGTGGTGCGGGGCGAGAGCCTCTACGCCCGGGGTGCCTCGGACAACAAGGGGCAGGTTATGGCCGTCCTGGGGGCGGCGGAAGCTTACCTGAAGACTAGCGGCCGCCTGCCCCTCAACCTCAAGGTCCTGGTGGAAGGGGAGGAGGAGATCACCAGCCCCCATCTGGGGGAGGCCATCCGCCGCGACCGCGCGCGGTTCGCCGCCCATGCGGTCCTCATCTGCGATGAGGCCATCCTGGACCCCCAGACGCCCCTCCTCATGTACGGGCTGCGGGGCACCCTCTCCCTGGAGGTGGAGGTCCGGGGGCCAGCCCACGACCTGCACTCCGGCACCTTCGGCGGTGCAGTGGACAACCCCCTCAACGTCCTCGTGCACCTTCTGGGAGCCCTCCAGGACCCTCAGACACGTCGCATCGCCGTCCCAGGCTTCTACGACCGGGTGCGCCCCGTGGACCCAGAGGAGCGGGCTCTCCTGGCCCGGGTGCCGGTCACCGACGAGGTAGCCCGCCACCTGACCGGTGCCCCTGCCCTGGCTGGCGAGGAGGGGTACACCACGGTGGAACGGGTGAGCATCCGCCCTTCGCTGGACCTCCACGGCCTCTGGGGCGGCTACACAGGTCCGGGGCATAAGTCGGTCATCCCGGCGCGAGCGGGGGCCAAGTTCTCCATGCGCCTCGTCCCAGACCAGGAGCCGGATGAGATCGCCGAGCAGGTCATCGCCTACCTGCGCGCCGTGGCCCCGCCCACCGTGGCGCTCACGGTGCGCATCCTGGGCAAGGCCCGCCCTGTCCTGACCGATTACCGAACGCCGGCGGTCCAGGCCATGGCTGAAGCCTTCCAGCAGGGGTTCGGCGCGCCGCCCATCTACATGCGGGCCGGTGGGTCCATCCCCATCGCCCGGGACCTTCAGGAGATCCTGGATGCGCCCCTTGTGCTCGTGGGCTTCGGCCTGCCCGACGACAACACCCACGCTCCCAACGAAAAACTCTACCTGCCCAACCTGTGGAGGGGCGTGGAGACCCTCGTCCACTATTACCAGCAGTTTGCGTGTGTCGGGGGTTCCCATTAGAATGGCTCTGGGGCGGAGACGCGTCCGTCCACATCACCCATGCAAGGCAGGTGCGAGATGACAGCCGAAGCGACCCTTTCCCTCAGGGGGGTGTTCCCCCCCATCCCCACACCCTTTGATGCCCGGGGAGAAGTGGCCTCCGGAGCCCTGCGAGAAAACCTGGCCCGCTGGAACCAGTACGGCCTGGCGGGGTACGTCGTCCTGGGGTCCAACGGGGAGGCCGTGTACCTGGATTGGGAGGAGAAGTTGCAGGTCCTGCGGATCGTCCGCGAGGCGGCCGCCCCTGGCAAGTTGGTGATCGCTGGCGTGGACTGCGAATCCACCCGCGAGGCCATCCGCCTCGTCCAGGCTGCCGCCGATGCGGGGGCCGATGCCGCCCTGGTGGTGACGCCCCACTATTACACCAACCGGATGTCCTCCGAGAGCCTGGTGCGCCACTACCACGCCGTCGCCGAGGCCTCGCCCATCCCCATCCTGATCTACAACGTGCCCCCCTACACCCACCTGGACATAGACGCCGCGACCGTGGC
>JBMFPD010000274.1:0-4271 GCA_049969295.1 Anaerolineae bacterium
CTCAGAAGCCCGTGGTATCAGAATCCTCTGTGGTCAAACACTAAGAGGGCGCGCCCGGTGGTGCCACGACCTCAGCCCCTGAGAGGCTCTCCCGCAGGAGGGCCATCAGTTGCCCCGCGTTGCGCACGGCGTAGTCCCGGGCATTGTTGTTGAAGAGGAGGTGGACCTCCCGCGCCCTCTCTGCCAGGGAGGCCACCCTGGGGACCCACTCCCGCAGTTCGTCTTCGGTGTAGAGGTAGTCAAAGCGCTCCCCAGTGGTCTGGACGCGCGCGTACCACATCTGGGCGTTGCGCCCGTGGAAACGGACGAGGACGAGGTCCGGGTTGGTCACTTCCAGCACTGTGGGGACGCTGCCCGTGCCGACCTGGGGTTCATCCACCACCGTCAGGCTGAGGCCCATCTCCCGCAGGGCCTCCAGAAGGCTGGGGACGTGCTCCCCCTCCAGCCAGGAACGGTGGCGGAACTCCACCCCGATGCGGTCATCGGGGAAGGCGTCGCGTATGCGGCGCAGGTAGTCCAGGTTCTCCGGCCGGCGCACGAACCAGGGCGGGAACTGGAAATGCACGGCCCCGAGTTTTCCGGCCTCCCGCAGGGGCTGGAGGCTTTCGCGGAAAGCCGCCGTTGTCCCGGCATCCGGGGGGTTCTCGCGGTCGTGCCAGGTGAGTTGGCGGTAGGGCTTCACGTCAAAGACGAACCCCGGGGGCGTGCGGCGGGCCCAGGCGGCGAAGGTGCGGGCAGGCATCATGCGGTAGAAGGTGGAGTTGACCTCCACCAGGGGGAAGTGCTGGGTGTAATAGACGATCTGCTGGTTGGCCGGCAGGCCCTCCGGGTAGAAGTTCTGGTGATCGGACCAGCTGCAGGTGCCCACGTAGATGCGGCTCATGGCATCCCTCGGCAGACTCCGCTCCGCCTGGTCCTCGCCTCCCCCGGGCCCTGACCGTCCAGAAGCCTCTTCAGGGTGACAGAACCAGGCACGCCTCTCCGAGAAGGCTTTGCCTCTTCCATGAGGGATTGTAGCACTTCCTGGCCTTCCCCACAAGCGCTGGCTTCCGATGTCGCGGCTGCACCCCGCGTTGGCGAGGGGGTTTCCACAGGGCGCAGGCCTCGCCCACCGCCAGCCAGCCGCCGCCCGCGGTCGGGGAGGAGGGTGCAGCGGTTTGACAGGACCTCCTTCCCGTGCTATGCTGCCCTGAGAAACGTCGTCCCTGACCCTGGTTTCCAAGGAGGCACACATGATCTACGGGCATCGGGTCCGCCTGCGGGCCGTAGAGCGGAGCGACATCCCGGCCTTCCTGCGGTGGTTCAACGACCCGGAGGTCCGGCGGTACCTGCTCATGTACTCGCCCATGTCCGAGGCGCAGGAGGAGCGCTGGTTTGAGCGCCAGTTGGAGAGCCCGGACCACCTCTTCGTGATTGAGGCCCACGTGGATGGAACGTGGCTCCCCATCGGGAACTGTGGCCTCCACAGGATTGACTGGAAGAACGGCCATGCCGAACTGGGCATCGTCATCGGCGAGAAGGCGTTCTGGGGGCAGGGCTTCGGGACCGATGCCGTGCGCACCTTGCTGCGCTTCGCCTTCCACGAACTGCGCTTACACCGGGTTTACCTGGATACTTACGATTTCAACCCCCGGGCCATCCGCTGCTACGAAAAGGCTGGGTTCCGGCACGAGGGGACGAAGCGGGAGGCCCTCTTCCGCGACGGCTGCTACCACGACGTGCACCTGATGGCCATCCTCCGCCACGAGTTTGACGCGCAGGAGGGCGCGGGGTCCCCATGACCTACCACGTCCGGCTGGACGTCTTTGAAGGCCCTCTGGACCTCCTCCTCACCCTGATTGAGCGGGAGGAACTGGACATCACTGTGGTCTCCCTGGCCAAAGTGACCGGCCAGTACCTGGAGTACATCCGGCACCTGGAGGATGTGCATCCTGAGATGCTGGCCGAGTTCCTGGTGGTGGCGGCCAAACTCCTCTACATCAAATCGCTGGCCCTCCTGCCGAGGCCGGAGCCTGCCGGAGGTGAGGAGGAGGAAGAAGAGGACGTGGGCCAGGACCTGGTGCGACAGCTCCAGGAGTACCGCCGCTACCGCATCGCGGCGCAGGCCCTGGACGAACGCCTGAAAGCGGGCCTGCGGGCCTATGTCCGCATCGCCCCGCCACCTGCGGTGGAGCCTTCCCCCGGGCGTGTGGAGGGGGTCACCCTGGACGACCTCCTGCGGGCAGCCCGGGAGGCCCTGGCCGTGGCTCCGCCCGCCCCGGACGTCTCCGAGGTGGTCTCGCCCCTGGTGGTGACGGTGGAGGAGCAGATGGCCCTTATCCGGAGCCGGCTGCAGGAGAGCACCCGGATCGCCTTCAGCAGCCTCCTGAAGCAGGCGCAGAGCCGGGTGGTGGTCATCGTCACCCTGCTCGCCATCCTGGAGATGGCCCGCCGCTTTGAAGTCGCCCTGCACCAGGACGAGCCTTTCGGCGAGATCTGGATTGAGGCCATCCCCCCGGAGGGGGCCCTCAGCCCTCCTCGTAGGCCCGTTCCAGCACCCCCGCCCAGCGGCCCCAGAGGTAGGCTTCCTGCACCCGCGCCCTGGCGCGCGCCCCCAGGGAACACCTCGCCTCCTGCCCTTCCAGGAATTCCGCAAGGGCCTCCACCCATGCCTCTTCCTCCTGGGGCAGGAGGAGGCCCGCCTCGCCGTGGGCCAGGGCCTCGGGAACCTCGCCCACAGGGTCGGCAGCGATAGGGAGCCCCAGGGCCATCAGGTCCAGGACCTTGGCCGGGAAGCGCGCCCGATTCACCAGGTGGTCCTCCAGGGGGACCAGGGCGGCGTGGACCTGGGCCGCCACGGCCGGGAGGTGCAGGGGCTCCACCCACCCCAGCCAGTGGGTAGCGTCGGCCATCCCTTCCGAGGCCAGGGCGCGCTGCCAGCGGGCTTCGTGCGTCGGGCAGCCGCGCCCGGCCATCCAGAGGTCCAGGCCCGGCACCCGCGCCCGCAGGCGCGCCAGCCTCCGCGCCACTCGCTCATGGTGGAACTCCCAGAAGCGGCTGTAGAGGAGGAGCCTCCGGCCCGGGCCCGGAGGCCCTCCAGCCCAGGGCGCGGCCCTGAGCGCGGGATGGTCCTCCGGCAGCGCGTTGGGGAGGTAGAGGACGCGACCCGGCGCAGACCGCAACCCCTGAGCCCTGGCCACCAGGGCCCGGCTGGCGACGGTGACGAGGTCGGCATGGCGGAGGCCCCACCGCTCCTGCCAGGCGAAGAGCCAGCGCATCCACCGGGGGTAGCCAGCCAGGTCGTTCCAGCCGCCGGGACCCTCCCAGTCGTCGCTATCCACCGCCAGAAGGGGGCGCATGGCGGCTCCTCGCCGCGCGTGCGCCCACAGGTGCGCCCACCCTGCGAACCCCTTGGGCTTGAAGAAGTGCAGGATGTCGGCCCCGCTCCTCCAGGCTTCCTGGGCCAGGTGCCAGGCCAAGGCAGGCCAGCCCAGGGGGCCCCGGAGGGGGAGAGGCAGGTGCCGCACCTGGAGGCAGCCTTCCCGTCCCTCCCGACCGGCGTCCTCCGGGCTATCCCAGGGCGGGATGAGGACGAGCACCTCGTGCCCGCGCTGGGCCAGGGACCGTGCCGCCGGCAGGACCCGGGCTGGCACGGTCCCCTTGACGCGGGTTCCGAACGGGCAGACGAAGGTGATGCGCATCCTCTCCCTGCGATGCTCACTCCACGGTGACCGACTTGGCCAGGTTGCGGGGCTGGTCCACGTCGCAGCCGCGGCGCACGGCCAGGTGGTAGGCCAGGAGTTGCAGCGGCACGACAGCCACCACCGGGCTCAGGAGGTAGGGCACGGCGGGGATGTAGAGGACGTGGTCCGCCTTGTCCCGGATGGCCCTGTCGCCCTCCGTGGCCAGGGCGATGACCACACCGCCCCGCGCCTTGACCTGCTCCACCTGGTTGACCATCTTGTCGTAGAGGGGGTCCTGGAGCACGATGGCCACCACAGGCATGGTCTCGTCCACCAGGGCGATGGGGCCGTGCTTCATCTCCCCCGCGGGGTACCCCTCAGCGTGGATGTAGGAGATCTCCTTGAGTTTGAGGGCCCCTTCCAGCGCCACGGGGTAGTTGATGCCCCGGCCCAGGTACAGGAAGTGCTCCGCGCGGTGGAACTGGTTGGCTAGGGCCTCGTAGGGGGCCTCGTCCGCAAGGACACGGCCCACCAGGTCCGGCAGGAGGGCCAGGTCGGACAGGGCCTTCCTCCGTGCCGCTCGGTCCAGAGTGCCCCGGACCGAAGCCA
>JBMFPD010000275.1:0-4264 GCA_049969295.1 Anaerolineae bacterium
GAGGCACGCCTCCGCTTCTCCCAGGGAGCCCGATGCCTCCAGGGACCGGGCGAGCCCCACCCGGGCGGGAAGGGCGGCAGGGTCCAGGGCGAGAGCCTGGCGGAAAGCCCCCTCCGCTTCCGCGACCTTGCCCGCGGCCAGCGCCGCCCGGCCTCTGGCCAGGTGGATATCCGGGGCGTCAGGAGCGACCCGCGCTGCTTCCTGCAGGTGGAAGAGGGCCCCCTCCAGGTCGCCGGCCTGCTCCAGAACCCGGCCCAGGAGGAAGTGTGCCTCCGCTGAGCCCGGGTCCAGTTCCACCGCAGCCTGGAGGCTCAGGCGGGCAGCCTCCGCATCGCCCAGGGCCATCTGCACCCGGCCCAGAGCCACGTGGTACGTGGCGACGGAGGCATCCCGCTCCACGGCCTCCTGGTAGGCAGCGGCCGCGCTCCGCACCTGGCCCAGGGCCTCCAGGGAGGCGCCCAGGGCTGCGTACCACGCGGCTTGGGGTTCCTCCGCGCGACGGAGCGCTTCGGAGAGGGCCTGGGCTGCTCGCTCGTGCTGCCCAGCGCGCTGGCAAGCGCAACCCAGCCGGAAGAGGAGCGCTGCATCCCTGGTCCCCGCTTCCAGGGCCAGACGGTAGGCTTCGGCAGCCTCCTCTGGGCGGCCGGCCGCCTCGTAGGCCTGTCCCAGGCGCAGGCGCCACTCCGTGCGGTCCGGTTCCAGGGCCAGGGCGCGGTGCAGGCTCTCTACCGCCTCATCCCACCGCCCTGCCAGCATCCAGGCCTGGGCGAGCAGCACGTGATAGCGGGCCTCCCTGGGAGCCCCGGCAACAGCCTCTCGGAGGACGTCCAGGGCCATCTCGGGCCAGCGGAGTCCGCAGTAGGCGCGCCCGAGTTCCGCCAGGCGCTCCCCACGCCAGGGGGCCGGCACCTGCGCCTCCCTCAGAAGGGCCTCTGCTTCCCCGTGCTCGCCCATATCGTTGAGGAGGGAGGCTGCCAGACAGAGGCTATCCGCGCGGTCCTTATCCCACCCCAGAGCCTCCCGGAACGCGGCCAGCGCGTCGTCCGGGCGGTGCAGGTCCCGGAGGACGAGCCCTTCCAGGTGGCGCGCCGCGGCGAGGAGGCGGCGTGCTCCATCGCCAGCCTTCTGGAACTCCTCCCTGGCCTCCTCCAGGCGGCCCAGGGCATGGAGGAGAAGGCCTCGGTCCAGGGCGCGCGCGACGCGCGCTGGAGAGGCTCCGGCCCCTCCCGAAGGGGATTCCGCCAGGCACAGGGGCGCAGGGCCAGCCTCGGGCAGGGTCTCCAGGTGGCGCAGCGCATCTTCCAGAAAGCGCCGGGCGAGGCCCGGCAGGCCCCGAGAGGCGAGCCGCTGGGCCAGTCGGTAGGATGTAGATGCGGGCACGGAATCCCCCAGGAGGCCCGGGGGCACATAGGCCCCTTCCTTCCCATCCTGGAGGCCCTGCAGACACTCCGCGACGAGGTCCACTTCGGCGTCAGAACTGTCTCGGTGCAGGAGGAGCCGCAGGAGGTTCCCCACGTCGGGCCACTCCGCGGCCAGGAGGCGCATGGCCCCGGTCCAGGCCCCGGGCCATCCAGGCTGGCTCATCAAGGCCTCCGCGGGGTCGTCCCTCTGGCCCGCGAGGTGCTGCAGGGCGCGTGCGGCGAAGTAGTCGGCCACGACCTCGTGCACGAAGCGTAGGCCGGTCCGATCCTGGGTAAAGGAGAGGATCCCGGCGTCCAGCACGGCGGGCAGGCTGCGGGAGGCAGCCTCGCCCTCCTGCGCGGCCACGAGGTCCGTGAGTTCCCCGCGGGAGAGGTACGACCGCCCGCTGCGGCGCAGGCTCCAGGCCGCCTGAGCGAGCCACCTGGGGGGAGCCAGGCCCTCTGGTGGGGCCCCAAGGAGGCCCGCGCCTGCCGCAGCGGGGGGTTCGCCCAGCCGCTCCATGAGCCGCGCCAGGGCCCGCTCCACCAGGGCCCGGGTCAGGGCCGCCAAGGAGACCTTGCCCTCCCCGGCACAGACCTCCACCGCCGCTCCCAGGAAGAGAGGCGAGTGCACGAGGTCCCAGAGCGCGACCTGGGCCTGCAGTTGCGAGAGGAGCCAGGCGGCCCGGTCCCGGGGCAGGCTGCGCTCTACATATGCACGGACCTCGGCGTCGGACCAGGGGGCGAGGGTCGCCCGCGCGTGCCCCCGCAGGTGGGCCTGATAGGTGTCCACGCTCCCTTCCCGACAGGCCACGACGCTCGCCACGGGTCTCCCCTCGTCCTGGGCGAGGGCGGCCGCCATCTCCGCCAGGGCATGGGTGTCGCCGACCAGGTCCAGGTTGTCCAGGAAGAGGAACACGGGGGAAGTCCGCAGGAACTGGCGGACCTCCTCCGGCCCCACTTGGAGGTTGCACGTGGCGAGAGCTCTTGTGGCCAGGCCCGCGAGCCCTTCTCCCCGGCGCAGGTACCGCAGGTCCAGGAGGAAGGGGACGGGTGCTTGTCCGCCCTGCTGCAGCCACACCTCCGCCATGCGGCCGGCGAGCCAGCGGAGGAGTTCCGTCTTGCCCTGGCCTGGCCCGGCAGTGACCAGGACCTGCTGGCTCCGGGAGAGAAGTTCCCCGGCGCGGCATGGGAGCGGCTCCGCGGCTCCCTCAGGCGAGAGGAGCAGGGTGGGCTCCAGGAAGGTGCGGCCGGCTTCGGCCAGGCCACGCAAGTGCAGCAGGTACCGCTGGAGGATCTGGGTGCTGAGCGTCATGGAAGGCCCCCTCAGATGGTGGAAAGCATCCAGAAGGCGGCCAGGCAGACCAGGAGGCCGCTGATGCAGAGGAAGACGCCCACGCCAATGGCCGTCCGCACCAACTGGCTGATGGCCTCAATAAGCCGGGCCGCCGAGTCAATGATGGGGGCCACGCCCGGTTCGCCCAGGGCACGGGCGCCCAGACGGGTGGCTTGGGCCGAGAGGCCCTTCAGGGCGGCCTGGTACTCCCGGCTCAAGATGGTCCACAGCCCTGCAGCACACGACACAATGCCCAGGAGGAACATCGCCGCAGCCATGGCCAGTTTCAAGGTCTCCACCGTCATCGTCTACTACCTCCTCCCTCGTCTAGAGAGCAGCCTGCGCCAGGGCCTCCACCTGGACCTGGGGCTCCGTTGACATGTGATCCCAGGGGATGTCCACCTTGTACAGTTGGAAGGGCGAGGCGAAGCCTTTGATCTGCTGGGGACGGGCTTTGCGCACAGGGAAATCCGAGTGACGGAGGCCCCGGTAGGTGGTCTCATCCAGGAAGATGGCTCCTTCGCCCTTGCTGAGGGCCGAGAGCCTGGCGGCAACGATGACCGGCGCACCGGCCAGGACGTGGCGGAAGGCTCCGCCATCGCTGGCCACCATGCCAGTGGCGATCCCCACACCGAGGCCCGGCTCCAGGGAGACCTGTTCGCGCCAGCGCGCTCGGAAGGCGGCGAAGGCCTCGCACATGCGGAGCGCGGCCGCCACCGCCTCCGAAGGCTCCTCAAAGAGGGCGAGGACCTGGTCCCCGCTGTACTGTTTGGTGCACCCGGCACGGCCCACGGCCTGGATCATCTCCAGGTAGAACTCCTTGAGGAACTCCAGCATGGCAAGGGGGCCCAGGGCCCTCGTCAGGGGGGTGGAATGCTCAATGTCTGCCACCACCACGGAGAGGACACGGACCCCGTCAAAGACGATCTCGCGGTTGAGAGGCGAGGGTTGGGCCTGGGGCTGGAGGCGGAACCAGGGGTCGCCGGCCCCCTTCGGGGCAGCAGACTCCCGGGGCCAGGAAAGGGCCTCTCCCCCCTGGAGTTGGGCCAGGACCAGGTCGTAGTCCCCTTCCAGGTCCTTGCGATGGCCGTTGCCGGACCGCCTGGCCCGCTCCACCACGAAGGCCTGGCCGTCCGCCAGAAGCCGCCGCTGGAGGAACAGGGCAAGGGTCTCCGCATCTTCAATGATCAGCACCCGTCTGGCTGCATTCTTGTGACCTTCCATCGCGCCTTTCCGTCCCCCTAGTGCTTGACCACAGCGAAACTTGTGGCGGCACGCCCGTGCCGCACCGCAGAGGCGCACAGCCGTGCGCCCTCCAACCCCACCCCCTGGGCCCCCTTCCCATATACGGGGAGAGGTGCTCAGAAGCCCGTATCGTCAACATCCTCTGTCGTCCAGTACTCAGCACCACATCTGGACCCCCTTCCCGATGCGCCATGCAGTGTTGCAAGATGCATGCCCACCAGACGGAGGGGGCGCAGGGAGGATGTGTCCTCGGGCGAGAGCCCCTCTCTCAGCGATTGCAAGA
>JBMFPD010000276.1:0-4228 GCA_049969295.1 Anaerolineae bacterium
ACTGAGGTGGCCTTTGGGGACCCTGGCAGAGCACCACTGACCTGCAAGAAAAGCCAACCCTGCCCTTAGGGGAGGAGTAACCCTGCGGAGACCCTGTTTTTCACACCCTCAGAGGCGCGATCCTTCCTCCCCTACCAGTATTCGGCAAGGGGCTCCAGAAGTAAATGAGTTCCTACGGACTCCAGCAATCCCCGGAAAGGCCTGGTCTATCCCCTCACGGGGAGGAAATGAGCCCGTGGCGGATGGCGTAGCGGGTGATCTCCACCCGGTTGTGCAGGTTCAGTTTGCGCATCAGGTTGGTGCGGTGGACGTCCACCGTCTTGGGCGAGATGCCCAGGGTCTCGGCAATCTGCCGGCTGCTGTACCCCTCGGCGACGAGGATGAGCACCTCCCGCTCCCGGTCCGTGAGGGTGACCTCCTCGGGCGCGGCCTCGGGCGCAGGCTCTGACGCGACCAGGTCCACCAACTGCCGGGCCACGGGCGGCGACAAGGTCGCTTCGCCCCGCACAACGGTGCGGATGCCCTCCGCCAGGTGGTGGGCTTCCGTCTGCTTGAGGAGGTACCCATTCGCACCAGCCTGCAGGATGGGGAGGACGTAGGCGCGGTCGTCGTACTGGGTGAGGACGAGAACCTTGGTCTCCGGACAGTGCCGTTTGATGCGGCGGGTGGCCTCCACGCCGTTCAAACGGGGCATGGCGATGTCCATGAGGACCAGGTCCGGGTGCAGGGCGCGGGCTTTCTCCACCGCTTCTTGGCCGTCGGCAGCCTCGCCCACCACCTGAAAGTCGGGCTCTTTCTCCAGGACCAGGCGCAGCCCTTCCCGAAGGATGGCGTGGTCGTCTGCCAGGAGGATGCGGATCCGGCTCATGGTGCGACCCCTCCGTCGCTCTCGTGCTCAGCCCCGGCCAGGGGGATGCGCACCCGGATGGTCGTCCCTCGGCCGGGTTTGGAGATGAGGGTGAGGGTCCCGTGGACCAGGGCCAGCCGCTCCCGCATGCCCAGCAGGCCCAGGCCGCGGCTCTGCCCCGGTTGGATGCGGACCTCGTCCGGGTCAAACCCCTGCCCATCGTCCAGGATGAGGATATCCAGCGCGTCTGGCCCGAAGGTGAGGGCGAGGTGCGCGCTCTTGGCCCGGGCATGGCGCTGGATGTTCTGGACGGCCTCCTGGATGACCCGGAAGGCCACCGTCTCCACCGGTTCGGGCAGGCGGCGCTGGCGGCCGTTGACTTCAAAGGAAGTCTCCACCCCCTTGCGCTGGAGGTGCTCCTGGGCCAGCCACATGGCGGCGGGCACCAGGCCCATGTCGTCCAGGATCTGGGGCCGCAGGTTGAAGATGATGCGGTGCACCTGGTCCAGGGCCTCGTAGAGGGCCTGCTTGAGGGCGCTGAAGTCGGCGCGGTCCAGGGGGGCCCCAGGTGTACAGCGGTCACGCAGGTCGTCAATGCGGAGGGAGAGGGCCAGGAGGGCCTGGCTGATGTCGTCGTGCAGGCCCCGTGCGATGCGACGCCGCTCCTCCTCCTGGGCCTGGAGGAGACGCTGCAGGAGGGCCTCCTGCTCCCTCTGACGGGCCTGGAGGTGCCCTTTCAGATGCAGGTTGGCCAGGGCCATCCCCAGGAGGAGGCCCACTGCCTCGCCCTCTTGGAGCCACTGCTCAGGGGTTCCGTTGGACACCTGAGGGCGGGCCGCCACCAGGACACCCAGCCCCTCCCCCCCGAACACCGCTGGCGCGGCCAGGAGGCGCCAGGCCGCTGGACCCTGGAGCAGGGTCGCGTCCAGGGGGGCCCCTTTGGCGAGGGACTGGCGGGCCAGGTCCTGCGCGGCCGGGCTGTCCACAGGCCCTTCGCCCCGGTGGACCAGGAGGGAGGGCCCCCCTGTCTCACCGGAGGTGTACACGGCCACCCCCGCGGCCCAGCGGGCCACGGTCAGCCTCTCCAGGGCGGCCGCCAGGAAGGGCTCCGCGGCCCCAGGGCCCGAGAGGGCGTGCAGCACCTGGCAGAGGACCGGAGCCGTGAGCCCCCCTCTGGGCGTTCCTTCCATGACCGTGCTTTCCTCGCCCGGACGTTCTTGTGCCTGCATTGCCTCTCACCGCTTCAGGAGGCTGGGACTTCCTGGGCCTTCTCCTGCAGGGCGGGTGCGCCTTCTGCCTTCGGCACGGGCCAGATGAAGGTGAAGGTAGACCCCTTGCCCGGCGAGGATTCCACCCAGATGCGGCCTCCGTAGTTCTCCACCAGGCGTCTGACGATGGAGAGGCCCAGCCCGGTGCCCCGAGCCCCTGTGGCCCGGGCATTGCTCGCGCGGAAGAACTCGCTGAAGATGCGGTCCATCTCCTCAGGCGGGATGCCGATCCCCGTATCCTGGACGCTTCCCCGGAGGCCCTCCGCATCGCGCTGCAGGGAGACGGTCACCTTCCCGCCCGGCTCCGTGTACTTGATGGCGTTGGAGATGAGGTTGGTCCAGACCGCCCGCATGTCCCGTGGGACCACGTGCACCTGCGGCAGGTGGTCGTCCACAGCCACCTGCAGGGTCAAGCCCTTCTCCTCGGCCTGGCCCTGCAGGAGCTGCACCACCTCCTGGAGGATGTCCTCCGGGTGCACCCACTGGAGCGCTGTTTCTGTTGGCTGGACGCGGGCCTGGCTCAGTTCCAGAAGGTCGGCGATCAGGTCCAGGAGTTCCGCAGCCCGCTCCGAGGCCCGCTCCAGGATGCGCCGCTGGTCCTCAGGGGAGACGTACCCTTTGAGGATGAGTTGCAGGTAACTCTGGATGGCGGCCAGAGGGGCCCGCAGTTCGTGGGTCACCATGAGCATGAAACTGGTCTTGGCCTGGTCCAGTTCCTGGAGCCTGCGGTTGAGGGCAGCCAGTTCCGCGGAGCGCAGTTCGCAGGCCTGGTTGGAGGCGAGCAGTTGCCGCTCCCGCTCCCGCAGTTGCCGGGCCAGCCCCCCCACCACCAGAGCAGCGAAGAAGACCGTGGTGCTCAGGGCGAAGGTGGTGGCGATGAGGTAGACCTCCCGCCGGTACAAGTCCGGGTCCACCAGGCCCAGGAGGTGGACGTGGCCGATCCATCTCGCGTATTCCATCCAGACCATGCCTGCGTAGAGGGCCGAGGCCAGGGCTGCGTAGAGGAAGCTGGCTTTGCGGGAGAGGGCAATGGCGGCCAGGGTGACGTGGAAGACGTAGTACGGGAAGAAGGGGTTCTCTGCACCGCCAGCATAGTGCAGGAGGAGGGTGAGGGCGGCCAGGTCCAGCAGGATCTGGGCGTGCATGAGGAGGCCCGGGCCGCCCCACAGGCGGCGGGGCGGCCCGTAGAGCCGAGCCCCCCAGACAAAGAGGTAGAACACCAGGTTGTAGAGGCCGATGGCCACGGTGACCCCAGCCAGGAGGATCAGGGGCAGCACCCCGGGCAGGAAGAGGTTGGCCAGCGCCAGGGCCGCCAGGGTGCCGCCCACCGCCATCCAGCGCAGGCGCACCATCCACTCCATGCGCTCCAGGAACTGGGGCCAGTCCCAAGAGGCGTCGTTCACCGTATCCCTCCTCCCGGGCGTCGGGCTCTCAGGGCAGTTCAAAGGCCCCGCAGACGGCCGCCACCGCGTCGTTCAGCCGGGCCTCGTCAATGACGCAGGAGAGGGTAGAGATGGAGGTGCTGATGGCCAGGATGTTGATGCCGGCTCCGGCAAGGGCCGAGAAGAAGACGCCAGCGATGTTGGGCCGCACACGGAAGTCGGGGCCGAAGATGGCGATGATGGCGACGTGAGGGTTGTGGATCACCGCCTCGGCCCCCACTTCCTTCACCGCTCTGTCCACCACCGCCAGGGCCCGCTCCAGGTCATCCCGGTCCACACAGAAGATGATGTGGTCCTTCTGGGCCAGGTCTATGCACTGGACGATGAAGGGGACGTTGATATGCTGCTCCCCCAGCGCGCCCAGGACGGCGGCGGCCACCCCTGGCCGGTCGGGGACGGACATGACCCCGATCTTTGCCAGGTGCTCGTACTTGAGGATGCCCCCGATGCGGATCTTGCCCATCCTGTTCCTCCTATGGGCTTGAGAGAGCGTCACTCTCCCAGGACCTTCCGCACCTTCTCCACCAACTCCTCCGGGGAGACCGGCTTGCTGATCCAGCCGTCAATGGAGAGGAGCGCGTCGGTGGGGAAGAAGGCGGCGTGGGGCGTGCCGGTGATGGAGGAGACCATGAGGACCGGGATCTTCTTCAGTTGGGGGTCTTCGGCCAGCC
>JBMFPD010000277.1:0-4211 GCA_049969295.1 Anaerolineae bacterium
TGGTGCCAGCGGCGAACGTCATCCCCCTGCCGCCAGATATCTCCGATGCCGAAGGCGTGCTTCTCCTGGACACCATCGGCACAGCCGCCTACGGGATCAAGCAGTGCATGCGCCACGCCGATTCCCCGGCCCGCTCCCACGAGGCGGCTGTTGTGGGCTGCGGCCCCCTGGGGCTGGGGAGTTATCTCATCCTCTCCAGCCTGGGGTGGGAAGCCATCTATGTGTACGACCCGGCCCAGGCGAGGATGGAAGTCGCCCTCTCCTGGGGCGCTCTCCCTCTGGCCCCGGACGACGACTCGTTCCGTTCTCGCTTTGCCGTGGTCGTGGAGGCCAGCGGCCACCACACGGCCCGGGAACTGGCCATGCGCATCGTGGAACCGGGCGGAGCCGTCCTCCTCCTGGGAGAGAACGACAACCCGTGGACCATCCAGCCGACGCCAGAGTTGCGCCGGAAGGACTGTGCCTACATCCGCTCCTACTACTTCCCCATCTCCGCGGCGCAGGAGAACATGGACCTCTTCCGTGCCCGGGCCGAGCAGTACCGCCAACTCCTCCACCCGATCGTGCCCCTGGAGGCACTGCAAGAGGCCTTTGAGGAGTTCGCCGCCGGCAAGACCCTCAAGCCACTGGTCAGGCCCAACCCAGAGTAGGACTGCGCCCCAGGGAAAATCGTCTGCAGCGCGGCACGAAAGTAGCACCCGGTAGGGGAGCAGTGGCGCTGCTCCCCTACCGCGCCCTCAGTACGTGTCCGTGAAGACGAAGAGGTCGTTGCCAGCGCGGTTCCCCACCCAGATCTCCCCGGTCCGCGCATCAAAGGCCACGGGGAAGGGGTCCGTTCCCACGGGGATGGTGGTGACCACCGCACCCGCCCGGCCATCCAGGATGCTCAGGGTGTTGTCCTGGCTGTTGGTCACGTAGACGCGGCGGGCAGCCGGGTCCACGGCGATCCCTCCGCCGCCGTCCGGACCGCCGTAGGGGATCTCCACCTCAGCCACCCTTGTCGCAGGCGTGGTGTTGAGGTTGTAGATCTGCACCCGCGTCGGGTCGCTGTGCCGTCCCCGCACGTAGACGTACAGCCGCCGGTTCGCGCCATCCACGGCCATCACATAGGGGATGCCGCCCGTGTTGAGGGTGCTCCCGGGCACCTGGTCCAGGGTGGTCCCGTCAAAGACGGTCACCGTGCCCGTATCCCGGTGGCTCACGTACACGCGGTCCGCCACCGGGTCCACCGCCACGCCGAAGGCCCCGATGCCATCCGTGCGCACCACCCTCCAGATGGCGTTGTCGCTCCCGCGGATCCCATAGAGGCGGTTCGCGTGGGAGACCACGTAGACGCGGTTCGTGTTCTCGTTGACGGCAGCGTAGGTGGGTTCTACGCCCACGTCCAGCAGGGCGACGACGGTGTTCGTCTCCCCGTCAATGACGGCCAGTTTGCCATCGTCAAAGCAGGGGACGTAGACCCGGTGGGTCAGCGCATTGGCCGCCAGGCCGAAGGGAAGTCTCGGCACGGCGATGGATGTCACCACGGTGCGCGTCCGGCGGTCCAGGACGAAGACCCGGTCGTTATCGCGGCTGGAGATGTAGACCATCCCCGACCGGCGGTCCACGGCCAGGCCGTTGGGGCCCTGCATCCCCGGCACCACGATGCGCTGGCTCTTGGGCGTGGCGGTGACCGTGGGGCTTGGCGTTCTGGTGGGCGTCGCCGTCGCGGTCGCCGTTGCTGTCGGCATCCGGGTGGCCGTGGGGGTGGGCGTCGCCGTGCCGGGGGCGATCTGCACCGTCCCGTTGATGGTGTTCCTCAGGAGGTCCAGGCCCATGTAGGCCACGTGGGACGCCGCCGGGTCAAAGGCCAGCGTCGTCCCCGGCGTGGGCGCGCCGGCCCTCAGGTGCACCCGGCAGACGGTGAAGGTACCCGTGGGCGGTGGATCCGCTGGCCGCCGCTGGGCCGCACACCGCACTGTGCCCGCAGCGTTGTCGTAGTCCATCGCCACAACCTGGCCCAGGACCGTCCCCGGGGTGATGCCGGTCACCTGGAGGTGGGCCGGCGCGAAGGAGAGGGCCGCGTCCACCACGTCCACCGGTTGCGGGCCGGCCAGGGCCATGATGTCCAGGGTGAAGTCCAGACCTGTGGCCGTGGCGTAGAACGGCGGGCTCACGGCCAGGTCTACCGGGCCAGGCGGAGTGGAGGTCGCCGTGGGCGTCGGCAAGGAGGTTGCCGTCGTGGTCGCGGTGGGCGTTGCCGTGGCCGTGGCGGTGGGCGTTGGGGTGAAGGTGGCCGTCTCCGTGGGCGTGGCTGTCGGCGTGGGCGTCTCCGTCACGATGCGCACCAGCGCGCTGTAGAGGTGCCGCTTGCGGTCCGTGCCCGCGTAGGCCACCGCGCACTGGCTCGGGTCAAACCCCACCACCGCGCCCGGTTCGTTCAGGGCCTCGGCGCGCCAGCGGATGCGGGCCAGGAGGAAGGTGCCCGTCGGCGGCGGGTCCGCCAGAGAGCGGCCAGCCTCGTAGTACACTGTCCCGGCCACGTTGTCCATGCTGACGCCGGCCACCCAGGGCAGGGTCGGCCCGGGCTCCACGTTCAGGGCTGTCAGGTTGGCCGTGGGGAAGGTCACCACCACCCGCACGCCGTCCACCGGCTGTTCACCGGCCAGGACGGTGATGTCCAGGTAGAACTCCTCTCCCACCCCTACATAGGAGACCACCGGCAGGAGAGCGAGGTCCACCACGGCGGTAGACGTAGGCGTGGGCGTTGGCGTGGGAGTGGGCGTTCCCGTGTCCGTGGGGGTTGGCGTGGGCGTCCCCGTCTCCGTCGGCGTGGGGGTCTCCGTGGGCGTGCCTGTGTCCGTGGGCGTGGCGGTCGGTGTCCCTGTGTCCGTGGGCGTCGGGGTGACCGTGGGGGTCTCCGTGTCCGTGGGAGTAGGGGTGATGGTCGGTGTCTCCGTGTCGGTAGGGGTAGGGGTGACCGTCGGAGAGGGTGTGGCCGTGGGTGTGGGCGTCGGCGTGGAGGTCGGGGTGGGCGACGCCGCGGGCGTCGCGGTCGGTGTGGGCGTCCAGGTGGGCAGCCCTTCCTGCCGCAACACCAAGGGCAGCAGGGCCTCGTAGGGCCAGAGGGGCCGCTCACGAAGCATCAGCCGGTAGCCCAGACATTCGCCCCGGCGGTAATACTCCCGCACCCGGACATAGTAATCCCCGTCCGATTCTGGCACCCAACTGATCTGCGAGGCCAGCCCGCCGCCGGGGTAGTCGTCGGAGCGGGTGATCCAGGTCCCCACCGCGTCAAAGAGGTCCAGGATGGTGTCCGTGGTACTGATCAGGTCGGAGGTGGTGATGGTGTAGACGCTGCGGTGGGAAGCCCAGAAGACCACCCAGTCCTCGTCGTAGGCCTGGTGGAAGGTGTGGTGCTGAGGTGGCACGTTGGGGAGGATGGGCTTGGCCAGGTCCATGGAGTTGTCCGGCTCGTAGGCGTCCGCGCATCCGTCTTCCAGAACGCGGGGCCCGGGGCCCGGGACGGCGGCCACCGGCGCCGCGTCCGCCGTACCAATACCAATGCCCCATCCCACGCCCAGAGCCAGGAAGGCAAGGAGTCCCCCCGCGATGGCAAGCAGAACCGCGCTTCGTCTGATCATCTGCGCACCTTCCGAAAACGTTACATAACGCAACGGCTTTGGGCAGGATAGCACAGGCCCAGGTTCTTGTCAACCGACCGCGAGAGCCCGCGATGGGGCCAGGGATCGCGCTGACCTCTCCTTGGTGCAAGTCACGGGCCAGGAAAGCAGGCCAGACTTGCAAAGCCGTCAACGAAAGCACGGATGAGCCCAGCGAGGCCGCAAGCCATTCGTTGATTCTCGTTCCTTCATATGACCGCTCTTCCCGGCGCAGGGGGCACGCCAGGAGGCGTGCCCTACGGTCTACGGTCTTGCGGCTGAGCGGGCCAGACTGGGACCAAGGTACTATTGCCCGGTGGGGTCTTTCTGCTTTATACTGGCGGTAGATGCACAATCTCTCCTCCTTTCCGCGAAGAAGGACGAGGTTCTGGGCCGCCTCGTCCTTCTTCGCGCCATCCGCCAGCGCCCCTCACCCTGTATACCCGAGGCGTTCCAGCGCAGCCCGGACCGCCTCGTGGTCGCTCCACGGCACCTCCACCGTGCCGAAGCACATGGAGCGTTCGTGCCCCTTGCCGGTGATGAGGACCAGGTCCCCTGGCTGTGCCAGGT
>JBMFPD010000278.1:0-4209 GCA_049969295.1 Anaerolineae bacterium
CGGGGGTAGGGTGAGGTTCACCTCGCGGCATGGGACCACAAGGTCATCAGCCACCAACAAAAGGTGCAACCGAGTCCTCCCCTCTCCATGCGCGCTAGGCCTCTATTCTCATGTACGTCCACTCTTTGGGCGAGAGGCGCACCGCGCCTTCCGCTGTCACCAGGTAGTTGTCGGAAATTAGGAAGGCCCGATCGCCCTTGAGCCGGGTGCTAGGATGGAACGAAAGGACCATGTTGGCCTCCAGCGGCCAGTCCGGGGTGAACCAGGAAGAGGGCCCGTCGCTCTCGTCCAGCCCGATGCTGTGGCAGTCGGGGGTGTGCTTGCCCTCCACAGGGAACCCCAGTTCCTCCCAGGTCCTGTTGGTGACCTCGGCGATCTTGCCGATGGGCACCCCTGGCCTGGCTGCTCTAGCCGCCGCCTCAATGACCTTCTCATGGGCGTCCACCTGGGCCTGGATCTCCGGCGGAAGGGGTTTGAAACTGAAGAGAGCGGTCTGCTCGTACCAGTAGCCCAGGGGGCCTGTGTAGACCAGTTCAAAGATGAAGATGTCGTCTTCGCGGAAGACCCGGTCCAGGGGGGTGGGGATGGTGTAGGGCCGGAGGTCCATAGAAAGCTTGGAGCGTCCCCAGAAGCAGCCCTGGGCTTTGAGGACCTCCTCCGCTGCGGCTGCGGCATCCCACACACGCACTCCCGGACGGGCCACCTCGGCAAAGGCCAGCATCCCCTCGGTGAGGATGCGCCCGGTGCGGTAGATCTCCTCAATCTCAAAGTGGGACTTGATGGAGCGCATGGCGTCCAGGTCCCGGGTGATGTCCACGAACTCGTACCCGGGCAGGAGCTGGTGGATGCGCTCCCACTCGCCCACCAGCCAGCTGGTGGCGACGTGCTCCACGCCAATGCGCTTCCGGTCCCCGGCCAGGTCTCGGGCGATCTCCACCGCCCGGCCAAAGGCGTCCGGGTCGGGGTTCTCCACCCAGGAGGTGGTGGCCTCCTGGCGGTTCCACATGGCCCCGTAAGCCGACCACTGGATGAGCGCGGGTTCCGGGTGCCGGGCCCCTACCACCACATAGGCAGGTCCTGCCCACAGCACCAGGTTGGTGAAGTACTTGGCCATGCCCATCATGCCCGGCGCGCCGTGGGCCGGGATGAAGACTGCCCCCAGTCCTTTCTCGTCCATGAGGGCTTGGAGCCGTTCCACCCGCCGGGCGACGTCCTGTTCCAAGGCAAAGCGTCTCAGCATGGTTCACTCTCCTTCGGCCAGTGAGGATTGTACGGCTTCGCGCAAGGAGCGCACCGTGTGGGGTTCCGTGTAGACCATCTGGAAGAACTCCCGGAGGCGGCCTGCCCCCTTCATCCTGGCGTAGCATTCCCGCATCAGTTCCCGGCCATACCAGTAATGGGGGAACCCGGTGCACCACAGGGGGTCGGTCCAGAAGTGGTACCGTTTCTCGGCAAAGACGCGGGAGACGAAGGTTGTCTCCATCAGGCGGGCCACGGCCGTCTCCTTGTCCATGCCGTCCGCGTTGCAGTCAAAGGCGAGGTTTGTGCTGACCGCGGAGCAGAAGCGGTTGTAGACGTCGTAAATGCGGTCGTCCACCGTCTCCACCAGGCCCAGGGCTTCCTGGCCGATTTCCGCCATTCCCTCCACAATGGGCGTGATGGGGGTGTTGGAGAAGTAGAGGGTGGCTTCCACCGGAAGGCGCCCCTCCCGGTAGCACCACTCCCGCAGCGCGGAGTAGGTCTGGTGGCCGGGGAAGGCTTCGTGGCAGAGGACGTGTTTCAGGCTGGGGACCTCCCAGCCGATGTCCCCGTTCAGGAAGACCCGCCCCTGGTAGTCCCGGGCGTAGTCGCTGTAGCCCCGGTAGGGGTAGTTCTGGGGGAAGGAGAGGACAACCCGATGGCCCGGCGGCAGGGGCATGATCCGCCGCTCCGTCTCCTGGCGGGCCCGCTCCAGGAACGCCCGCGCCAGGTCCACGAGGGCCTGGCCCTGGACCGTCTGCCGTTCTCGCCATTGGGGGATGGCCACGGAGAGGTCGTCCGGATAGCCTGCTTCCACCAGAAGAGCCCGCAGTTCGTCCTCCAGCGCCTGGACTGTGGCCTGGGGCACCCGTTCGCCGGGCACCTGGAGGTAGGTAGCCACCCGTTCGGCATAGGGGATGTCCTCCCCCAGCCCCTCCCGCACCATCGTGCGGAAAGCCTGGAGGAGGTCCCGCACGTATTCCCTGCGGCGTGGGGGAAGGACTTCCAGGCCCGCCTCCACTTCTTCCACCTTGCGGCCGATCTCCTCCCAGCCCCAGGAGGGGGTCGCGACACCATAGTCGTAGGTCGCGGTGGAGAGAAGGGGTTCAATCCCCTTCTGCTGGCCGACCGCCTTGTTCAGCGCCAGGGCCACTTGGAGGAAGGTCCTGATGACCTCTTCTTCTGGCTGCACGGTTGCCCTCCTCCTTCAGGGCAGGGCAAGGGCCTCACGCCTGAGAGAGGCCCATCTCCTTGGCATGGGCGACCAGGGCGGGGTCCTTCAGCATCCCTTCCTGCTCCGTGCGGGTGTGGGCCGGGGCCTCCACCACGATGTAGTCCAGGGAGCCCAGCCCCAGTTCCACGGCCCTCTTGATCTGGCCCATCTCCTCCACTGGGATGTCCAGGCGGTTCTTCTCGGGGAACTGCTTCAGGATCTTCACCGCCTCGGCGTCAATGGCCACCATATCCCCCGAGGCCATGATGACGTTGGGGTAGACGTAGTCCCCCCGTCCGTGCCAGGTCACGGTGCTCCGCCGGCCGTCCATGAGGACCAGGTGGGGCTGCCAGCCCAGGTGGAGTTCGGCGATTTTGGCTTCCACGGTCTCCGTGTCCTCGTGGAGGAAGTCGCGGTCCTCCAGGTCAATCCAGCCGACGGCCAGTTTCAGGGAGGCGGAGAAGCGGCCAGCCGAATGGCACCGCATGTTGGCCAGGTAGACGCGCTTATCCGCCTCGTAGATGCTGCGGGGAACACGGAAGGACTTCCAGTACCGTCCGTCCACCTCCATAGGAATCCACTGGTCGTACTGGAAGTTGATGAACTGGACACCGTAGCGGTGCAGGACGGGCATGACGCCCAACCTGGCGATGACCTTCTCCGTGGGCCAGTCGGCCCGGCCGGACATCTCCCCCACAGTCACCCTGGCCCCGGCGTCCTGGAGGATCTCAATGGCCGCGGCCAGGAACCCCAGGTCAGTGGAGAGGGGCAGGGCGTAGGAACAGTTGAAGTTGGGCTTGACCATCACCCGATCGCCCGGCCGGATGGCCTTGTCCAGCCCCCCCAGGAGGTCCAGCGCCGTCCGGAGGGAAGCCTGCAGGTAGTCCCCGTTGAAATGGGGGACCTTGGCAACCAAGGGCTTGCCATCCCGGGTGAAGGGATTGGCCAGCCGAGGATGTGGTTTCAGGACTTGTGCGTCCATAGGAGATCGCTCCTCTACATTCCAGTGCTGGGTCCTCTGCTGAGGTCAATGCGGGGGCGCTCCCCCGAAAGGACCCGGACCATCTCCTCCAGCGTCTCGCCCAGTTCCAGGGCCCGGTTGGTGCCGGTCCCGCCCCCGATGTGGGGGGTGAGGATCACGTTGTCCAGGCGGCAGAGGGGGCTATCGGCCGGCAGGGGCTCAAAGGTGAAGACGTCCAGCCCGGCCCCGGCGATCTGGCCCTGGCGCAGGGCGTCAATCAGGGCCTCTTCGTCCACCACCCCGCCGCGGCAGATGTTGACCAGGAAGGCCTCCCGCTTCATGAGGGCCAGTTGCTCTCGGCCGATCATCCGCTCCGTCTCCGGGGTGTGGGGGACGGCCAGGCACACGTAGTCGCTCTCCCGGAGGAGGTCTTCCAGGCTGCGGTACTCGGCGCGGAAGAGGGCCTCCAGTTCTCCTGAGAGGCGGCTCCGCTTGTGGTAGAGGTTCCGCATGCCCATGGCGTGGGCGCGTAGGGCCAGTTCGCACCCGATCTCCCCCATGCCCACGATGCCCAGGGTCTTGCCCCGGACCTCGTGGACGCGGGTGTTGTGCATCCAGTGGAAGGCCATCTTCCACTGGGCCGTCTGCTCTGGGCGCAGGCCCCGCAGGCGGTAGGCCCCGCTGGCCACGCTCTGGTGGGAGATAAGGAGGTCCTTGCTCAGCGCCAGGATGAGCGTCATGGCCAGTTCGGCCACGCAGTTGGGGCCCTTCCGCGGCACCGAGCCGAAGGCCAGGC
>JBMFPD010000279.1:0-4183 GCA_049969295.1 Anaerolineae bacterium
AGCAAGCAGCGATCAGCAATCAGCGGTCAGCCACAGGCGGGCGGCAGAAAGAACGGCTGAGCGCTGAAGGTCTTCACGGCCAGACCTCTCCTGGGATGAGGTTTGCAGGGGCGCGGGGCTGTGCGCCCTCACCGGAGCAGTTCATCTTCTGAGGACGGGCATGGCCAGAATCGGCGTCTTTGTCTGCCACTGTGGGACGAACATTGCCGGCACGGTGGACGTGGGGCGGGTGGTGGAGGAGGTGCGGAAGCACCCGGACGTGGCCTTCGCCACCCACTACACCTACATGTGTTCCGACCCCGGCCAGCAGTTGATCCGCGAGGCGATCCAGCGGGAGGGCCTGGACGGGGTGGTGGTCTCGGCCTGCTCGCCGGCGATGCACGAGGCCACCTTCCGCAAGGCCACGCGCATGGCGGGCCTGAACCCCTACCGCTGCGAGATCGCCAACATCCGGGAGCAGGTCTCCTGGGTCCACCAAGGCGACCCCGAGGCCGCTACCCGCAAGGCGGTGGAGGTCATCTTCACCATCGTGGAAAAGGTGCGCTACAACGAGGCCCTGATCCCCCTGGAACTGCCCCTGGTCAAGCGGGCTGTGGTCATCGGCGGGGGGATCGCCGGCCTCACTGCCGCCCTGGACATCGCCGAGGCCGGCTTCCCAGTGGTCCTGGTGGAGCGGGAGGACCACCTGGGCGGGCGCATGGCGGAACTTTCGGGCCTCTACCTGAACTTCCAGGCCGCCCCGGACCTGCTGGCACGGCGCATCCGGGCGGTGGAGTCCCACCCCCAGATCACCGTCCTCACCCAGGCCGAGGTGGAGGAGGTCGGGGGGTACGTGGGGAACTTCCGCGTGCGGGTGCGGAGGAAGATCACGAATGGCACGAATGGGGCGAATGGCACGAATATCGGGCCGGTAGAGGAACGGGTGGAGGTGGATGCCGGGGCCATCGTGGTGGCCACCGGCTACAGCCTCTACGGCCAGGAGCACCTGGGGGAGTACGGGGGCGGCACGATCCCCGACGTGGTGGATGGCCTGCAGTTTGAGCGGATGCTGGCCAGGGGGGAGATCCGGCGCCCGTCGGATGGGAAGGTGCCGCGCTCCGTGGTCTGGATCCAGTGCGCGGGCTCCCGCGACCCCGAACTGCACAAGCCCTACTGCTCCAAGATCTGCTGCATGTACGTGGCCAAGCAGGCCATGGCCTACAGGGAGCGGGTGCCTGACGGCCAGGCCTACGTCTTCTACATTGATATCCGCACCGGGGGCAAGGGGTACGAGGAGTTCGCCCAGCGGGCGATGGAGGAGGCGCGGGTCCTCTACCTGCGGGGGAAGGTCTCCCGGGTCTTCCCCCAGGGGGATAAGGTCGTGGTCTGGGGCGCGGACACTCTGAGCGGCAAGCCGGTAGAAGTGGCAGCGGACCTGGTGGTGCTGGCCTCGGCGGTAGTGCCGCGGGAGGGAGCCGAGGCCCTGGCGCGGACGCTGCGCGTTGCCACCGACGAGCACGGCTTCTTCAGCGAGGCACACCCCAAACTGCGCCCCGTGGAGAGCCTGACGGCCGGCATCTTCCTGGCTGGCGCGGCCCAGGCCCCCAAGGACATCCCCGAGACGGTGGCCCAGGCCAGCGGCGCGGCGGCGAAGGTCCTCTCCCTCTTCTCCCAGCGCGTCATGGTCATGGAGCCCACTGTGGCCACGGTAGACTGGGAACTCTGTTCGGGGTGCGGGCTGTGCGTGCCGGCCTGCCCCTACGGGGCGCGGGCTCTCCACGAGTGGCTGCCCGTGGCAACGGTGAACGAGGCCCTGTGCCAGGGGTGCGGGGCCTGCGCGGTGGCCTGCCCTAACAAGGCCTCCCGCCTTCGGAACTTCACCACGGCCCAGGTCCTGGCCATGATGGAGCCCTATTTAGCGCGCCGGTGAGGTCGGGATGGACACCCCTCCCATCCCCTGCCCCTTCCCTCCCCGCGTGCGGGGAGGGAAGGGGGCCGCCGCAGGGCGGCGGGGTAGGGAGGGGTCAGAGGGGCATAGAGACAGAGTGGATCCCATGTCAGGAGCACCGCAATCCCAAGTGCTGGTGGTCGGCGGAGGGCTCGCGGGCATGGCCGCGGCTCTCCTCCTGGGGGACTGGGGCTACCGCGTCGTCCTGGTGGAGCGCGGGCCAGGGGTGGGCGGCTCCTTCCACCTCCTGGACCGCACCTTCCCCACCGATTCCTGCGGCCTCTGTTACCTGGAGCCAGGGCCCACGCCGACCTACTGCCCCACCCTGGAGTGCGACCGCCACCCCAACCTGACCCTCCTCCCCCTCAGCCGGGTGGTGAAGGTGGAGGGGGAGCCAGGGAACTTCCGCGTGGAGGTCCTCCGGGAGCCGCGCTACGTGCGGGAGGACCGCTGCAACGGCTGCGGCGAGTGCGCCCAGGTCTGCCCGGTGGAGCGGCCCCACCCCTACGAGGGGACGCTGGCTCCCCAGAAGGCCATCTACCCCCCACCGCCCCGGGCCGTGCCCAGCACCTGGGTTGTGGACATGCAGGTCTGCTCCCGCTGCGGCGCGTGCGTGCAAGTCTGCCCCCGGAACGCGGTGGACCTGGAGATGCAGCCGGCCACGGAGGTCTTCCACGTGGGCGCGGTGGTAGCCTCCCCTGGCTTCGCCCCCTTTGACCCGCGCCAGAGGCCCGAATACGGCTTCGGCCGCTACCAGAACGTCCTGAGCGCGGTGCAGTTTGAGCGGATGGTCTCCTTCTCCGGCGCAAGCGGCGGCCGTCTGGTGCGCCCCTCCGACGGGCGGCCGGCCCGGCGTATCGCCTTCGTCCAGTGCGTGGGTTCCCGAGACGAGAAGATCGGCCGCCCCTGGTGCTCCTCCGTCTGCTGCATGTACACGGCCAAACAGGCTTCCCTCGCCCTGCAACTGGACCCCCAGGCTGAGGCCACCGTCTTCTTCACGGACATCCGCACCTTCGGCAAGGAGTTTGACCGCTATTTCGCGCGGGCGGAGGCCCGGGAGCGCCTGCACTTCCGGCGGTGCATGCTCTCCACCGTGAAGGAGGCCCCCAGCGGCGACTTGACCCTCTTCTACACGGACGAGAAGGGCCGCCATCGGGCCGAAGCTTTTGACCTCCTGGTGCTGGCGGTGGGGTTCGGCCCACCCGAAGAGACCAGTGAACTGGCCCAGGCCCTGGGCATGGACCTGACGCCCTTGGGGTTCCCGGCCACGCAGCCCTTCGCTCCCCTGGCGGCAAGCCGGCCGGGCATCGTCCTCAGCGGGGCCTTCCGCGAGCCGAAGGACATCCCCGAAACGGTGGTGGAGGCAGCCGCAGCCGCCGGGTTGGCCGTCCGCTGGCTGGGGCGACCGGAGCCCAGGCCGGAGCCCGGGGAGGTGGAACCCCGCCTCTGGGACGAGGAGCCGCCCCGCGTGGGCATCTTCCTCTGCGATTGTCCCGACCTGCGGGAGAGCCTATCCCTGGACCGCCTGACGGAGGCCGCCCGGGGCCTGCGGGATGTGGCCTGGGTGGAGCGGGTCCCTGCGCTCTGCCGGGATGGGGCGTGGGACCGCCTGGTCCAGGCCGTGGGGCAGCAGAACCTGAACCGCGTGGTGGTCGGAGGCTGCTCGCCCAGGGAGGTGTCCGGGGGTCTGGCGGACCTGGCCCGGCGGACGCGGCTCGCTCTCCCGTGCCTGGAGGCAGTGAACCTGCGGGAACAGGTTGCCTGGCTCCACCCAGGGGATGGGGAGGGCGCGCTGGCCCACGCGGTGGACCTCCTGCGCATGGCCGCCGGCCGGTTGCGGCGGGTGCCGGACCTCCGGCGGACAACCCAGCCCACCGCCACGCGAGGCAGCCCGGAGCCCCCGACGGCGGCCGCGCTGGTGGTGGGCGGTGGCCTGGCAGGGATGACCGCAGCCCTGGCCCTGGCGGAGTGGGGCATCCCCGTGCACTTGGTGGAACAGGAGCCGGTCCTCGGGGGGCTCCTGCGGCGCATCCGCCGCACGCCCGACGGCCGTGAGGTCCAGCCCTTCCTGGAGGACCTGGTGCGGCGGGTGGAGGCGGCGGAGGGCCTCGCCCTCCACCTGGGGACGCGCCTTGTGCGCACCGAGGGCGAGCCCGGCCGCTACCGCAGCCTGCTCCGCGGGCCGGGGGGCGAGGAAACCTGGGTGGAGCACGGCGCGGTCATTGTGGCCACGGGCGGCCGGGAGGGGGAGACGGC
>JBMFPD010000280.1:0-4178 GCA_049969295.1 Anaerolineae bacterium
AGCGAGGAACCTGAGCAGAGGAGGCCAGGAGGCCTGACAAGCCCAACCGAATAGAGAGCCGAGGGAGGTGGAAGGTGAGTTTTGAGTTCTACCTGCGTCTGATCGGGATGGTGGTCTTCAGCGTCGCAGGTTGGCGGTTAGGACTTATCCTCGGTGGCAATGAGCCATCTTCTTTCCCGTACGTTGTGGTGCTCTCCCTGGCAGGTGCCGCACTGGGGTTGCTAACCACCCCCTGGATCACCATCCGACCCTACCGTTCGCTGTGGCGCAAGTTGCGGCAGGTGCCGGCCCAGCAGCTCTTCGCGGGCGTCATCGGGCTGGCCCTGGGCCTGGTGGTGGCCGCCCTGCTGGCCCTCCCGCTGTCGTTGCTCCCCTCTCCTCTGGGGCAAGTGCTCCCCGTGCTCGCCGCTCTCGCCTTCGGCTACCTGGGCGTAGCCATCATGGTCATGCGACAGACGGAACTCTTCAGCCTTCTGGGGGGACGGTGGCCCACCCGGGCCAGCCTGGGTCCAGCCGACGAGCGCATGATCCTTCTGGATACGAGCGTCATCATTGACGGCCGCATCGCCGACATCAGCAAGACCGGCTTCCTCACCGGGACGCTGGTCGTCCCCCGCTTCGTCCTGGGGGAACTCCAGCACATCGCCGATTCGCCGGACGCCGTGCGCCGCGCCCGCGGGCGCCGGGGGCTGGAGATGCTCAACCGGCTGCAGAAGGAGTCGGTGGTGCCCGTGCGCATCGCCGACCTGGACGTGGAAGACGTCTACGAAGTGGACGACAAGCTCGTCATGCTGGCCAAACGCCACCGGTGTCCCATCATGACCAACGATTACAACCTCAACCGGGTGGCGGAACTGCAGGGCATCACGGTGCTCAACGTGAACGAACTGGCCAACGCGGTGCGTTCCGTCTTCCTGCCCGGCGAGACGATGAGCGTGCGGATTATCCAGGAGGGGAAAGAGCCCGGCCAGGGCGTGGGCTACCTGGACGATGGCACGATGGTGGTGGTGGAGAACGGCAAACGGTACCTGAACCGCACCGTGGAGGTGGTGGTGACCAAGGCCTTACAGACCTCGGCCGGCCGGATGATCTTCGCTTCCCCGACGGGCGAGGCCTCGTAGGGTCCGGAGGGCTGTGCTGCAGACGGAGATCAGACGATGGCAGTGGTGACCCTTTCCAGGCAGATGGGGAGCGGGGGTGAGGAGATCGCCCGGCGCGTGGCAGAGGCTCTGGGCCTCCAGGTGGTGGACCGAACGCGGCTGCAGCAGGCCGCGGAAGAAGCCGGGGTCCCTCGGGTGGCCTTTGAAGAACTCACCTACGAAGGCCAGCGGACCCTGGTAGAGGAGATGCTGCGCATCCTCCAGGCCATGCCGGCCATCCCTGTGGCCCCCCAGGCCAGCCGCCAGGAGGTCATCGGCCCGTTCCGGCTTCCCTTCGGCGGGGCGTTCGCCTCGCCCATCCCTCCTGTGAGCAGCATCGCCGAAGCCATGGAGCGGTACCTGGAGATCGTGGGCATGGTGGTGCGGGACCTGGCTGCGGCCGGCGACATCCTCTTCCTTGGGCAGGGCGGCCAGGCCATCCTGCGGGACCATCCCGGCGTCCTGCACGTCCTCGTGGTGGCTGACTTCCAGGACCGGGTGGCCGCAGTGGCCGAGGAACTGGAACTGACCCACCGGGAGGCCGAGCGGCGCGTGCGGGCCAACGACCGGGCCCGTGCTGACTTCCTGCGCCGGCATTACCACCTGGATTGGCTGGCCCCGCAGAACTACCACCTGGTCCTGAACACAAGCCTTTTGGGACGGGAGGCTGCAGTGCAGGTCGTGGTGGCCGCGGCCAGGGCCGTGGCCACTCCCACTCGCGCGAAGGTGCAAGAGGAGCGATAACGGGGGAGGCATATGGCACTTCAGGTCTACAACTCGCTCACCCGGAAGAAGGAGCCCTTTGTTCCCCTGCACGAGGGGTTTGTGGGCATCTACGTCTGCGGCCCTACCGTGTACGATGATGCGCACGTGGGGCACGGGAAGACGTATGTGAATTTTGACGTGGTGGTGCGGTACCTGCGCTACCTGGGCTACCGGGTGCGCTACGTCCAGAACATCACCGATGTGGGCCACCTCTTGGATACGGGCGAGGACCGCATCCTCAAGGGGGCGCGGCGGGAGCGGATTGAGCCGATGGAGGTGGTGGAGAAGTACACCCGCCGCTTCTTTGAGGACATGGACCGCCTGAACGTCACCCGGCCCGACATCTCCCCCCGCGCCAGCGGCCACATCCCGGAGCAGATTGAACTGGTCAAGACGCTCCTGGAGAAGGGGTACGCCTACGAGGTCAACGGGTCGGTCTACTTTGACGTCTCCAAGTGGCCCTCCTACGGCAAACTCTCCGGCCGGCGGGTGGAGGAACTGATAGAGGGGGCGCGGGTGGAGGTCCGCGAGGAGAAGCGGCACCCGGCCGACTTCGCCCTCTGGAAGCGGGCCGAACCCGAACACATCATGCGCTGGCCCAGCCCCTGGGGGTGGGGGTATCCTGGGTGGCACACCGAGTGCAGCGTCATGTCCACCAAGTACCTGGGCCAGCCCTTTGACATCCACGCCGGTGGCGTGGAGAACAAGTTCCCCCACCACGAGTGCGAGATCGCCCAGTCCGAGGCAGCCTACGACAAGCCTTTCTGCCGCTACTGGCTGCACAACGGCATGCTCATGATCCGCGGCGAGGAGATGCACAAATCCCTGGGCAATTTCATTACCCTGCGCCAGGCCTACGAACAGTACGACCCCATGACCCTGCGCCTCTTCATCCTGAGCGCGCACTACCGTTCCCCCCTGGATTTCACCGAGGAGGCGATGCAGGCGGCGACTGCTGGCCTGGAGCGCCTGCGGGATGTGGTGGCCGAGACGCGCTGGCGTCTGGAGCGGGCCCCTGAGGGCCCCCTCTCCCCCTCCGTGGCTGACCTCCTGGAGCAGGCCAGAGGGCGCTTTGAGGAGGCCATGGACGACGACTTCAACACGCCCCAGGCCCTGGCCGCCCTCTTTGACCTGACGCGGGAGGTGAACGCCCTCTTCACCGAAGGCCGTCTGACCAAGGGGGACCTCGCGGCCATAGACGGCCTCTACCGCCGTCTGGCAGGGGATGTCCTGGGGCTGGTCCTGGACCCGTTGGCCTCCGCTGCCGACAAACAGTTAGTGGAAGGGCTCATCCAGCTCCTGGTGGACCTGCGGCAGGAGTACCGGGCGGCGAGGGACTGGGCCCGGGCCGACGCCATTCGGGCACGCCTGGCTGCCCTGGGCGTAGAACTCCTGGATGGCCCTGAGGGGACCCGCTGGCGGCTGACGCGGCGGTGAGGCGGGGGGCAGAATAGGCCGCATAAGGAAGTCCTGTCCCTGCAATGCCGAAACCCCGCTCGGAAGAAGTATAGAGGAGAGGGTCCAGGTCTTCGGGCCTGGGCCCTCTTGCATTTCAGGGCACGTCCCCCGGGCGTCAGCGCGCCAGAGTTGACGCCACCCCAAGGGCATGTTACAATGCTCCCGCAACATCGGGGAAGGAGCCTTTCGCACCCGCGGATGTAAGGGAACAAGGAAGAGAGAGTCGGAGCGCGCGATCATGCAGACCACGCGGCAACGCATCCTCGCCGTCCTGAGGGAGCGGGGGACGGCTTCAGTGGTTGACCTGGCCGAGGCGCTGGGCGTCACCCCTATGGCCGTGCGGCACCACCTGCACGCCCTGCTGAGCGAGTCCCTGGTAGCCGCGGTCCATGTGGAACGGTGCGGGCGTCCCGGCAGGCCGCGCCAGTTGTACGCCCTCACGCCGGCTGCCCAGGGCCAGTTCCCCGATGGATTCTTCACTCTGAGCGACCTGCTCCTCGCAGAACTGCGCGCTTCCCTCCCCACCGAGGCCTGGGAGGACCTCATGGCGCGGCTTGCAGCACGCCTGATCCCCCAGGAAGCCCTGCCGGGTGAGAGCGCGTCCATGGAAGCCCGCCTCCAACACTCGGCCCGGTACCTCCAGGGCCTGGGGATAGGGTTCCACTGGTATGCCGAACTCACTGGAGGATGGGCGTTGCGGACGGAGTGTGCCCCGGCTGCCGAGGGCGAGCCCAGCCCGTGGACCTGTGACCTGCACCGAGCCATGCTGGTGCGCCTCCTGGATGTCCCCGGGGAACGGCTCGCCAGGGCCGGGGC
>JBMFPD010000281.1:0-4159 GCA_049969295.1 Anaerolineae bacterium
GCACCCACCGGAAGACCAGGGGGTAGAGGGGGGTGTTCTTCCCCAGGGCGAGGAGGAGGGAGACCGGCACCAGGGCCAGGAAGAAGGGGGCCGCCTCCAGGGGGGCAGGCCGCGCCTCCGAAGGGTCCCGGCAGGACCGTGCCCAGCGCCACCCCGCGTAGGCTGCCAGGAACAGGGGGAGGAGGCCGACGTAGGCTGCATCCTCCCAGTAGTTGGCGTAGCCCCAGTAGTCACCGTAGCCGGGGTTGCCGAAAAAGTCCGGCACCACCAGGGTGAGGAGCCGCCACGGCCAGAAGGAGTAGGTCATGGCGAACTCGTAGTCGGCCCCACCTTGGCGCTGGGACTCCAGGGCCAGTTCCGCCGTGGGCAGGAACTGCGCCGCGCTGAGGAGGACGGCCAGGAGCACCGCCCCCGCCAGCGCGGCCAGGGCCCTCCAGAGCGCAGCCCCTTCCGACCTCACCCCTTCCCCTCTCCGTGTCGGAGAGGGGAAGGGGGGTGGGGGATGGGGCGAGGTCCCCGGCAACCCGCGCACGGCGCGCCAGAGGACGTAAGCCCCCGCCAGCCAGAGCGTGTAGTACCAGAGTTGGGCATGGCCGGCCAGGAACTGGAGCGCAAGCGCCGTCCCCAGGACCGCGGCGCGCCAGGCCGAGGGACGGAGGGCCAGGCGGTCCCCGGCCCACAGGACCCAGGGGACCCAGGCCATGGCGCACACCATGGTGGGGAAGTTCACCCGCGCCACAATGTAGCCGCCAAAGGCGAAGGCCAGCGCGCTCAGGGTGCTGGCCGGGCGCGTCCGGCCTAGGTGGCGGGCGTAGCCGTACATCCCCACCGCGGCCAGGCTCAGGTGGACGAGGGCGGAGTAGCCCAAGGCCCGCTCCACGGGGAAGAGGAAGAAGAGGACGCTCAGAGGGTACAGGGCTGCCGACTGGTGGTTGGCGAGGAGGGGCGTCCCGCCACCCAGCCAGGGGTTCCAGAGGGGCACGCTTCCAGCCCGCCACGCCTCCACCACCAGCAAGCGCCAGGGGTAGAACTGCTGGAGAGGGATGCCCCAGTAGAGGACCTGCCCGCCGAAGGTGAGTTTCGCCAGCCACAGGGCAGGGAGGGCCGCCAGGAGGAGCGGCGGCCCCCAGCGGCGGAGGAACCTCAGGAGGGGTTGGGGGAACCGTCCTTCCGCCATGCCCGGTGGGATGGGTCACTCCTTGCTGCGCGCGGCGCGGATGAGGCGGCTGACCACCAGGCCGCCCAGCACAGCCAGGTCCTCGGTGGGCAGGTAGTGGTCCGCCGCCCCGTCAAAGAGCACGCTCGCCGAGGCGCCGAACTCCTCGTCGGCGGCGTAGAGGACCACGGCCATCCACAGGCGGGGGAAGACGCGGAACAGGAAGGAGGCGTCGCCAAAGGCCAGCCGCTCGCCCCCCAGGGCCCGGGCCGCGCGGACGAACCCCGCCACGTCCTGCCCGAAGGCCGCCGTCAGGCGGTGGGCCGTGCGCCCCTGGTACGCCGAGTCGTAGGCAAGCCCCCCTGGCAGTTCCCGGAAGGCCACCCACTGGCTGGCCATGGGGTTGCCGTCGGCCGTGGCCAGGTAGTGGAGCATCAGGATCTGCTCGGCGATGGGGGGCACCTCCCCCGTAGCCGCGTGGCGCACCTCCCCCTCGGGGTAGGTGATGCGGTAATCCTCGCCCCAGAAGCGCAGGACCCAGTACCCGCCACCCCCGGTCTCGTCAGGGTAGTAGTCCGCACCGCTCTGCCAGGCCTTGATCTGCGGGTCCTGGCGGCGGAGCGCCTCCCGTGCCTTCTCCAGAGCCAGGCCGTAGCGCTCCTCAGGGGTGCGCGCCTGGAGGCCCGGCAGCGGGAACTCCGCCTCAGGCTCCGGTTGCCCGTGGGAAGCCATATCCCTCGCTCCCTGGCCGGAGGCGGCCGGGAGAACGTCCCCCTGGGCCGCCTCCGCGCCTCTTCCGAGGGCGTTGCAGGCCTACGCCCGCCCTTCCTCCAGCAGTTTCCGCATCTTCTCGTACTCGTCCATCAGGTACTGGGCGTGGACCTGCTCCTCGTCCCGCAGCCGCTCCAGCACTTGCCGGAGTTTCGGATCGTTGGCCAGCCGGGCTGCGAGGTCGTACTTCTTGTAGGCCGTCTCTTCGTCCAGCGCCATGACCTTGAGGAAGTTGAGCCAGTCCATGGGTGCGACCCTCCTTCAGGTGTGGAAAGCGGTGGCAGCCTCTCGCCCCCTCCCCATGCTGCCAGAGCAAGCGATGCATGGGCCGTCCGACAGGGGCCTCTCCGCCACCGAAGGCCCCCCTTTCTTCAGGAGGAAGCCCTCTCCTGAGAGCGCGGGAGGGCTTCCGAGACATCCTTATCAGGAGGGCTGCTTAGACCCAGCCCCGCAGCCGCACCGCCTCGGCTACACGGCCCACGGCCACCACGTAGGCCCCCATGCGGTTGTTGACTTTGTACTGCCTGGCCGCGTTGTGCACCGCGTGGAAGGCCGCCGTCATCTTGCGGTCCAGGCGCTCGTGCACGGTGGCTTCGTCCCAGTAGTAGTCGTAGGCGTTCTGGACCTGCTCAAAGTACGAGACGGTGACGCCACCGGCGTTGCACAGGAAGTCCGGGATGACGTACACGCCCCTCTCGTAGAGGATGGCGTCCGCCTCGGGCGTGGTGGGGCCGTTGGCCAGTTCGGCCAGGATGCGCGCCTTGATGCGGTCCGCATTCCAGTCGCCGATCTGGTTCTCCAGGGCCGCCGGGAAGAGGACCGTCACCTCCAGTTCCAGGAGTTCCTCGTTGGTGATGTTCTCCGCGCCGGGGAAGTTCTGGACGCTGCCGGTCTGGGCCTTGTGGGCCGAGACGGCGGCGAAGTCCAGCCCCTTGGGGTTGTAGATGCCGCCCTTGGAATCGGACACCGCCACCACCTTCATGCCCAGGATCTCCGTGGCCAGACGGTGGGCATGGTACCCGGCGTTCCCATACCCCTGGATCGCGGCCGTGGCCCCCAGGAGGTCGATCCCCAGCACTTTGGCCGCCTCGCGCACGCAGTAGATGCCGCCGCGCGCCGTGGCATCCCCGCGGCCGGCCGAGCCGCCCAGGGGGATGGGCTTGCCGGTGATGACGCCCGGCGCGTTGTGCCCGACCATGATGCTGTACTCATCCATCATCCAGGCCATGATCTGGGGCGTCGTGTAGACGTCCGGAGCGGGCACGTCCAGTTCGGGGCCCAGGAAGCGAGCGATCTGGCGGATGTAGGCCCGGCTCAGGCGCTCCAATTCGCTCTGCGACATCTCCTTGGGGTTGCAGACGACGCCGCCCTTGCCGCCCCCCAGAGGGATGTCCACCACAGCGGTCTTCCAGGTCATCCAGGCGGCCAGGGCTCGTACAGTGTCAATGGTCTCGTCGGGGTGGAAGCGGATGCCGCCCTTCGTGGGCCCACGGGCATCGTTGTACTGGACGCGGAAGCCGTGGAAGATCTTCGTGGTCCCATCGTCCATCTTGACGGGGAAAGTGACGTGGAGTTCCCGTTGAGGCCAGCGCAGCAGTTCGTGGAGGGCTGGCTCCAACTTGAGGATGGCCGCAGCCTCGTCCAACTGGGCCTGGGCAATCCTGAAGGGGTTTAATTCTTTCTCTTTGGACATACTCTTTCACTCCTTTGCATGGTGGTCCGTCGTGAGCGTCCTCGGTACAGCACGGCCGGTACGAAAAAGGGCCCCGTAGGCACACAAGCCCGAGGCCCTCCGCACGGCATTGTGCCCACGTTCACGTATACATTATACCATCCCCTGGCAGGGGCAGACAAACCCGGCCCCCCGCATGGGCGCGCCCCAGTGCTGGACCACAGCAAGGTAGGTCACGCTTCCAGCGTGACAAACTCGGCACGCCAGGAGGCGTGCCCTACTGCACTGCTGAGCACCCCTCCCCCAGCCCCCTCCCCGCATGCGGGGAGGGGGCCCAGGGGGTGGGGTTGGAGGGCGCACGGCCGTGCCCCCCTCTTCCCCCCTCACTTTCCTCAGCAGTAGGTCACGCTTCCAGCGTGACAAGGTCTGCACCGGAGTCCAGCCCTAGAACCCTCCCTTCAGGCGCTCGGCAAGCAGGCGGCCGGCCAGTTTGGGGTCGGCCTTCCCCCGGGTGGCCTTCATCACCTGCCCGATGAGGAAGCCCAGGGCCCCCTCCTTGC
>JBMFPD010000282.1:0-4093 GCA_049969295.1 Anaerolineae bacterium
GCTCTCGCCTCCGGGGAACCGGAGTTGTTCAGGGTGGCGGCGCCACAGGTCAAAGAGGTCGGGATACTGGTGGGCGACCTCCGACACCAGCATCCCCTCCCAGTCCCCATAGTCGGCGCTTGCAAAGGCTGGGACAGGCTCCACAGGGAGGCCGTGGGGCCGGGCGATGATCTCGGCCGTGTGCCGGGCCCGGCGCAGGGGGCTTGTGTAGACGGCGGCGATGGGCTCGGAGGCCAGCCGGCGGGCCAGGGCCTCGGCCTGGGCCACTCCGACCTCGTTCAGGGGGATATCGGCCAGGCCCCGGAAGCGGGGTTCCACATTCCAATCCGTCTGGCCGTGTCGGATGAGGATGACCTGCGTGGCCATGGGCGCCTCACCTTTCGGAGATAGGGAGCGACCCCAGAGCCCGACGGCCGGGGCCGCGGGCGATTGTACCGCAGGCGGTGGGGCGTGTCAAACAGCCCTGGGCGCAACCGCAGCGCCCCACCCGACTTTGAGCAAAGTCCTTGCTTGTGTATACTGCAGGAACAACACGACGGCTTGGCCGTGGCGAAAGGAGGTACCAGAATGCGTGTGGCAGTGCTCTCGGACGTCCACGACAACATCTGGAAACTGGCCCAGGTGCTGGAACGCCTGCAGGGGGAGGCGGATGCCCTCCTCTTCTGCGGCGACTTCTGCGCGCCTTTCACCCTCAGGCAGATGGCGGAGGGGTTCCCGGGGCCCATCCACGTGGTCTTCGGCAACAACGACGGCGACCCCCTTCTCCTGAGCCAGGTGGCCAGCGCCTTCCGCCACGTGACCCTGCACGGCCCCTTCGCGGAGGTAGAATTGGAGGACCGCCGCGTGGCCGTGACCCACTATCCTCAGATTGGCAAGGCCCTCCTCAGGTCAGGGCTGTATGACCTGGTGTGTTATGGCCACTCCCACGGAGCCGAGGTCACCCAGGAGGGCAGGACAGTGGGGCTCAACCCAGGCGAGGTGATGGGGCGCTTCGGCCGCTCCACCTATGGCCTGTACGACACAGCGAGCGGCAAGGCCGAGATCCGGGAGGTCAAGTAGGCCGGGGGCGAGGGCGCCCCCGGCGCGCCTCCCGCTCCTGTCCCATATCGGAACCGCCCTTCAGGCTGGAGCGGTTTCCGCCGCGGCCACCTCCAGGACCACCTTGCCCACGGTCAGGGCATCCAGGTGCTGGGTGAAGACGAGGGGGTAGACCGAGCCGGGAGGGGTGTCGGGCGGCAGCACCACCCGTACCTGCACGTTGACCCAATCGCTGGGGCGCAGGTGCAGCCGCCGCAGGATGCCCACACCGGCATCGGACCACACCTCGGCCACGGCGTAGAGTTTCCCCGTCTCTGTCAGTTCCGCGCCCTCCGCCTCGGCCTCTTCCACCACCCGCCGCACCATGCGGACCTCCACGATGCCGGCCTCGGGGAACCGGGTGCGGTCCACCTGGAGGTCCAGGGCCACCTCCTCGGCCCGCACGCCCCGCATGACGAAGGTCACGCGGCCTTCCGCGCCGGGGACCACCTCC
Source organism: Anaerolineae bacterium (assembly GCA_049969295.1). Classification (GTDB taxonomy): domain Bacteria; phylum Chloroflexota; class Anaerolineae; order DTPP01; family DTPP01; genus DAOTYM01. Next base: position 1,532 of record JBMFPD010000282.1, read on the forward strand.
AGGCGGTGCAGGTTCTTCTGGGCGATGTTGTTATCCCACCGCACCGACCAGTCGTGCTGGATAGGGTCCTCCTTGGATTCCAGCCGCACGAGGAAACAGGCAGGGCCGTCCTCCTCTGGCTCCCAGGGCAGGCGGACGACCTGCTGTCCGCCTGCGGGGATGGTGGGGATGGTCACCGTGCCCAGGAACTTCCACTTGTCGGGCCAGATGGAGGGCGAGAAGGGGTGCGTGTAGAGGTGGACCTTCACGCCGTAGGCCGGTGCAGGCCCGCGGTTGTGCACCCGCGCGAAGAGGAAGTTGGTCTGGCCGGCCCTGGGGGTCTGGTGGTCCGTGCCCCTGTCGTCCGCCAGGCGGTTCCAGATATCGGGGCTGTTCCAGTAGGGACCTGGTGTGGGGACCGTGCCCACGTCCTCCGGGCTATCCCGCACCAGGATGTCGGCCTCGGAGAGGCGGTCGGCGCTGTAGGCGGCCTGGTTGTACTGGGCGATATAGGCATAGGGGATGCTGCCATAACCCTTGCCCCAGGTGCTATCCTCACCCCAGGGGTCCCAGGAGTTCCGGATGATGAAGTAGCCGCCTCCAGGGGCCGTTTCGTCGTCCACGTAGCCCACCATGCACATGGCATGGCCGCCTTCCACCGTGTCGTTGGGCAGGGGCATGGTGATCTTGGCGAAGCGGCGGGAGGCCTCCGAATGGTACCAACTGGAGAAGACGGGGATGGCGAAGGCCACCACCTTGCCATCGGCCAGGCAGGTCTTGAGGTCTTCCACAGAGCGGGGGTTCAGGGTGATGATGCGGGCGATGCGGAAGGGGCGGGCCTCCTGCGCGGCCCCCGCGGGAGGCGGCCCCTGGCCCTCGTTCCCCGGGACCTGGTGGGGATTGTAGGGCCAGACCTCTTCTGGTGGCACCCCGGCCTCCTTCAGGCACTCCATGCCCAGGTGCGGGTAGGTTCCGCTGACCTCGGGCATTCCGTCCCGCTCCTTGCACCACCAGTACACGAACTGCTCGGAGAGGTCCAGTTCCTCGCTGCCGGCGACCCGTTCCAGGTACTCCCGTACGGCGACACTGGCATGGGCCACACAGGTGCCCCGCTCGGCCTGATCCCGCACCGGTCCGAACCAGGCCCGGTGGTCCACCGTGGGCGGCAGGCTGACGGGATGGGCCACGGTGACGTAGGGGCTGAGGGAAGTGGCAGCGAGGAAGGCCTCCTGAGGTGGAGCGAGGCTTCCCATGCCGTAGGTGGCGCTGGCCACGCTGCGGGCACGGGCGACGGTGGCGGCCGCCATCACGGGCAAGCGCCGGCGCGCCGCCTCCAGGAGGTCCTGGAGCGCCTCTTCCGAGAGGCCCAGGTAGGCGGAGAGGCTGCGACGTCCGGCAGGGGTCTCGGCCAGGGCCACGAACTCCTGGACCGTCTCCACCCACAGGCTGCGCAGGCGCTCCAGATGTTCTGGCTGGATCCCCGTGACCTCGGCGAGGGGGATGCCGCGGCGGATCAACTTGCGGACCATGAGGTACCTCCTTATGCACAAGGCCTGTGCGGATGGGAGCCGTGCGCCCCAGGAGGGCGCGGAGCAGGGCGGGGCAGCCTTCCCCTACGGATCTCCCCCTTCGCCGGAGGCTTTGCCCGGCACGCCCTCAGGGCCGGGGAGGATCGCGCCCAGGGGGAACTCCCTGCTGCTGGGCCGGGAGAAGGTCCTGGCCACCTCCTCCGGCAGGGAGGCGTAGGCGATCCTCACCAGCGCCTCCAGTTCCTCTGGGCTGACTTCCAGGAGATCCGACAGGCCGGCCTGCCCCCTGGGGGTAGAAGCCATGGCGAGGAACTCCTCGGCCGTGGTGACCCAGAGGGCGGCCAGTTGCCGTGCCCGCTCGGCGGGGAAGTCAGGGATGGAGCGCAGGGGTGTCCCGCGGCGGAGGTTCTCTTGACCGTCCGGGGGGTGCACAGGTCCCTTGCTGCCCATGGTGAACGCTCCAGGCACGAGCACCAGCACGTCCCAACCCGCCCTGCGCGGGTGAAGGCGGGCGCTGCGCCCATCCCCATTATACCACACAGGCATTGGCCGGCGAAAGTCGGCTGGGAGAGGCGTCAGGTGCCGTTGCCCAGGGCCTGGTGCCGCCGGTAGGGGGCGCAGCGGCGCTGCGCCCCCACTCGGGCAGCCCTGCACCTGCCCCCTGACTCAGACCTCGCACACGTCTGGCGCTGCTTGCCTCCTCGCTTTCCTGGCTGGACGTTCAAACATCCGCCGGGTGACGCACACGATCCACGACCAGTGCAGCGCCAGGTGCACCAGCACACCGACGGCCATTGCAACGCTGGCCCACACGTGCAGGTCGTTCCACGCCCCACGGCTGAGGCCCAGGGCCAGGTTGTAGTAGTGCGGGTTCCGCCCTCCCTGGAAGCCCGCCGGCCCTGCCAACCAGAGGACCAGGCCGCTCACACCCGAAACCAGAAAGGCCAGGAAGATGGCCACATCTACCCAGTAAAGCAGTGTTCCTCTGCGGTTCATGATCAAGTTCCTCCACAACCAGGTTTCTGCCGCTATAGTACATCCCAGTTGTGGAGGA
>JBMFPD010000283.1:0-4071 GCA_049969295.1 Anaerolineae bacterium
GTACCCCTGGTGCATGGCGAACTTGTCGCTGTGGGTCATGGCCCGCCCGAACCACATCTTCAGGTCCCGCAGGCCCGGGAGTTCCGTGAACCAGGTGGGGAGCATGCGACCGCTGTCGGCCACCATGCGGCTGCGGCGGAAGTCCCGCTGGTCCCGGATCAGGCTCCCCATGACCAGGTTCTTGAGGGAGAGGGTCACGATCACCGCGTCGTGGGTCTTGGGCGGGCCGATGGCAATGCGGAAGTCGCTCTGCAGGACCGTCCTGGCCACCCGGAGGGGCATGGGCCGCAACCGCCGGTCGTAGACCGGCACCCACTCCCATTCGTCCTGGTTCAGATCCCGCAGTTCCACCCCATATTCGTCCGGCAGGCCCAGGTAGCCGAAGTTGCGGAACGCCTCCATTGCTGTCTCCACCGCAGGGCCCTCGGCCACCACCACGGGGCCGTCGTAACGCTGCCGCAGCCACGTCAGGAGGGCGCGCACGGCATCCACGTGGGTGGCCGCCTCCTGCCGGCTCACGGAGACGAAGTTGGGCTTCACCAGCACCTGGCGCACACCCCCCAGGTGCACGTCATCGGCGATGGCCTCCAGCGCGGCGAGGACCGTCTGGAAACGGTCCTCCTTCCGCACCAGGGCCACTCTGGAGCGACCTCGCTGGTTCAAAAGTCTATCTTCCTCCTGCGCAGGAGCACGCTTTCCACCAACCCCACACCGAAGAGGAAGGTGACCAGTGAACTCCCGCCCGCGCTGATGAAGGGCAAGGGGATGCCCGTCACGGGCACCACCCCCACGTTGACCCCAATGTTCACCGCCGCCTGGAAGAAGAGCGTGGCTGCCAGGCCCACGGCGATCAGGCGGCCCTGGGCATCCCGGGCCACCTCGGCCGCCCGCAGCATCCGCCAGAGGACGAACCCCAGGAGCCCGAGGACCAGGAGACACCCCACCAGCCCCAATTCCTCTCCGATGACGGAGAAGATGAAGTCGGTATGGCGGATGCGCAGGAAGTGCAACTGGCTCTGGGTTCCGTGGCGGAACCCCTTGCCGAACAGGCCCCCAGACCCGATGCTGATGAGGGCCTGGGTCACGTTGTAACTCGCTGCCGGGTCGCCCGCCGGGTTCAGAAAGGCCAGGAGCCTCCGCTGCATGTACCCCTGGAGACGTGGCCAAAGGAACGGGAACAGCGCCAGGGCCCCCACACCCAGGGCCCCCAGGTAGGCCAGCCGCACCCCGGCAACGAAAAGCATGGCCGCCCAGACGAAGGCCAGCACCAGTGCCGTGCCCAGGTCTGGCTGCAGGTAGATGAGCACCACGGGCGGGACCAGGAGGGCCAGGGAGAGAGCAACCGTCCCCAGGCCGCGCACCGCCTCGCCCCGGGAAGCCAAGAACGAGGCCAGGACCAGCACGAAGGCCAGTTTGGCCAGTTCCGAGGGCTGCACCTGGACCGGCCCCACGTCAATCCAGCGTTGGCCTCCGTGGAGCACCTGACCGATGGTGAAGACCCCCGCCAGAAAGAGCAACATGGCCCCGTAGAGGGGCCAGCGCAGGGCGGTGAGGCTGCGGTAATCCACCGCTGCCCCCACGGCCAGGAGGACGAACCCCACCCCAGCGTAGATGGCCTGCCGCAGGGGGAGTTCCTCCAGGCCCGGGGAGTTGGCGGTGGCGCTGGACACCATCAGGATGCCCAGGACGACCAGGAGGGCGACGGCCAGCACCAGCCCGAAGTCAAAATTGCGCACAAACCGGCGAGGAGCCATACGCCTCCAACAGCCAGGACCAGCCTAGCCCCTGCGCCCAGACCGGAGCGGGATGTTGGCCACCAGCCGCCCCTGGCGCCGGTCCTGCGTCAGGCTGATCTCCACCCGATCGCGGTCGATCTCCACGTACTGGGAGATGACGTTGATCAGTTCGTCCTTCAGCGTCTCCAGAAGTTGCGGCGAAATCTTGGCGCGGTCGTACCCCAGGACCAGTTCCAGCCGCTCCCGGGCCACCTCGCGGCTCGGGGGTTCACCACGCCCCAGCAGACGGTCCCAAAAGCCCATAGCAGCCCCCTTCCCCGCAGCAGGCCGAGTCCCTGCCTCTGTCAATCCGAAGGCTTTATGCGCCCCAGGAGCCGCTCCAGGAAGCTCTCGCCCTTGTCCAGAGAAAGGAAGGGCACCTCTTCCCCCAGGAGGCGGCGTGCCACGTTGCGGAAGGCCACGCCTGCCGGCGAGTGCTGGTCAAAGGCTACCGGCCTTCCGCGGTTGGCGGCGACAATGATCCGCTCGTCCTCCGGCACGATGCCGATGAGTTCCACCGCCAGCACGTCCACCACATCGGACGTGGACAGCATGTCCCCCTTGCGCACCAGACCCGGCTTGATGCGGTTGATGATGAGTTGTGCCGGCCCCTTGCCATCCGCCTCCACCAGGCCGATGACCCGGTCGGCATCCCGCACGGAGGCCACTTCCGGCGTGGTGACCACCACGACCAGATCTGCCGGGGCCACGGCGGTCTGGAACCCTCGCTCAATGCCCGCGGGCGAGTCAATGAGCAGGAAGTCAAAATCTGGCCGCAGGTTCTCGCACACGGCCACCAGGTCGTCGGGGCCGATGGCGGTCTTGTCCCGGGTCTGGGCAGCGGGAAGGAGGTACAGCTGCGGCAGCCGCTTGTCCCGGATCATGGCCTGGTGGAGGCGGCAGCGGCCTTCCACCACATCCACCAGGTCGTAGACGATGCGGTTTTCCAGGCCCATCACCACATCCAGGTTCCGCAAGCCGATGTCGGCATCCACGACGGCGACGCGCTGACCGTGCTGGGCCAGCGCCATGCCGAGGTTCGCGGTTACAGTGGTCTTCCCGACGCCGCCCTTCCCAGAGGTTATGGTAATCACTTTGCCCGGCATCCTCGGATTCTCCTTTCCGATTCTCACGGCTCCCAGGGTTCGGCCACGATTTCCGCACCCCGCACACGAGCGACTTCAGGGCGCGCCTTTTGCTTTGTCCTGTTGGATTCGGGAGAGCGCGCAATGTTCCCGCTGATCCGCAACTGCATGGGCTGCAACTGCAGGGCGCACACGACCGCCGAGTCGTCCCCCATAGCGCCCGCATGGACGGTTCCGCGCAACTTGCCCCACACGATGATGTCGCCGCCCGCCACGATCTCGGCGCCCGGGTTCACGTCGCCCATCACCACCACATGCCCAGGGTAGCGCACGCTCTGGCCCGAACGGAGCGTCCGCCGCACGATGACAGCAGGCTCCTGCCCAGCCTCCAAGTCGGACGGAGCCTCCTCTGGCGGGGATGCGGACGCCAGGCCCAGTTCGCGCGCGGCGGCGCGGGTCATCGGCGACTGGCTGATGACGGCCCAGATGGTGATGCCCAATTCGCCGAGCACGTCGCAAATCTGCTGCAGGTCGGCGCGGGTCATGGGGCGGCTGCCCACGGCCAGCGCCACCTTGCCGCCCTGGAAGAACCCAGGCGAACGATTCAACTGCGCGCGGAGGTCGGCCAATAGCAAGGGGAGGTCGCCTGCACCCAGGCTCACCAATAGCCCATCGCGCGTGCCTTTGATCTTGACGCCATCCGCCATGAACACCCCCATGCGGGCAGTGCTCTGTCGCGCGGCCCATGAACCGAAATCGTCTCGTGTATAGAGTACCAATAGTTGTGCGAAAAGTCAAGTCCCTCACGCTCCCCACCTGTCCCCTGCCTCTCCACAGGCGGGGGAGGCCCGTCCGCAGTCCCAATCGCCGACTTGTTCCATTCCACAAGCGCCGGTATAATGGGCGCGGTCTTCGGAACTCAGCATCGGCAATCCAGGAGTCGCTTCATGGACGTCTTGCTGCAGGCCCTTGTGGCTCTAGCCCTGATGATATTCGCGGCCAAGGCTGCGGGATACGCGAGCGTTCGGCTGGGCCAGCCCGCCGTCTTGGGGGAGTTGATCGTCGGCCTGTTGCTCGGCCCGTCGCTGCTCAACATGCTGCATTGGCCCATCTTCTCGGGCGAGCAACTGCAGACGATGATCTCCTTCCTTGCCCACCTGGGCGTCATCTTCCTGATGTTCGTGGCGGGCCTTGAGGTGGACCTGGGCACC
>JBMFPD010000284.1:0-4054 GCA_049969295.1 Anaerolineae bacterium
CTTCGTCCTCTCGTGGACTTCGTCCGCAGCGCCTGTGGCGGTGGGGACGGCCGGGGGGCCTGCCGGCGTGCGGCGCTGCCTGGTGTTCCCCGGGGGGCGGTCCAGCCTGCTGGCCTACCGAAAGGCGCGGACAGTGTGGCTTTCGTCCCTCCTGGAGCGGGGGAACTGGCATTTCATCAAGTACCGCCACCTGCGGCAGCTGGCGGCGGAGCCCCAGGCGGTGAGCCGGGCCCGCCTGGAACAAAGTTTCGGCCTGGACCCCATTGTGGAGCGGTCGGAAGCGCAGATGTCCCTGTTCTAGGGCTCCCGGTGGTGCCCGGGGTGCTGAGGCCGCGGGCGCGCGGGGGAGACCGGGGGCGCGTTCCCCTGCTGGAGCCAGCAGGTGCCTATCCGCAGGCTCGCGACCTGGCCTGCATCCTGGAGGGGGGTCCGGAGCCAGAGGGTTCCGGTCTCACGGTCCAACTTCTCCACCACGCCCAGGGCCAGGGTGAACCCTTCCCTGTCCTGCAGGCCGGCCAGACGGCCGGCCGCGGCCCTGTAGAGGTCAAAGATGGGCAGCCGGCCCAGGGGGAAAGCGAGGAGGCCAGCCCCGTGGAAGTAGCGGTTCAGGAGCCGCTGTCGCCGGGCGATCCGTTCGGCGCGGTCGCGGGGCCGGGCCTCGGGGCTCACGGGGAGTTCCACGACGCGGGGGCTCCCCGCCAGGCGCAGGGGCCAGAGGATGGGTTCCAGTTCCCGCCCCTTGACCAGGGCGATGACCGTATGGGGCCGGACCAGTTCCACCTTCCACTGCTTCAGGGCGAGGCCCCCCTGGGCCGGGTCTATGAGGCCGGTCGTGTCCACCACCACCGGGCGGGCGCCCAGTTCCCGGGCCTGCTCCAGAAGGCGCTGGCACCCCACGAGGAGGGGCAGCATGTGCCCCCGCGGGGTGATGGAACCGACGAAGAAACTGGCCCCGGGCTGGGGCGGGAAGGGGGCCCCTTCCTCCGCCGTGCGGAGGACTTCGGAGGGGACGGCCAGGTTCATCGTTGTGGGCAGGCCGAGGGTGCTCTGGCCGATGTCGCAGTCCAGGTAGGCGGGGCGCAGGCCGGCCTCCAGGAGCCTGTGGACGAGGTACCGGGCGAACGTGCTCTTGCCGCTGTCGGTGGCCCCGAGGAGCAGGATGCGCTCCCCCAGAGCGGTGGGGTCCAGGTCTTTCCAGCGCAGTGGGATGTGCAGTGCATGAACCATGCTGCCCCCATAGCCATCCGTGGCGGCTGAGCGGCGCGTCCGCCAGGTCCAGGAGGGGATTATACCGGAACTCCGCCAGGGGTCAATTCACCGCGGCCCATCCCTTCGCCTCCCGTGAGTGGGGGGACCGTGGGGTAGTACCCATAGGCTATTGACCGGACGCGCTGGGCACGGTACACTGGAGGGCGAAGAGGATGACCAGGCCCGGGGCTGCCAGAGCGTGGCGATGGGTTGAGGCGAGCGGACGATGCAGGACCAGGTACAGGGAAGAGAAGTGGGACTCCGGCCGGGCGAGTTTGAGGTGGACGTGGAACTCCTGGCCTTTGCCCACCGCTATGCGACCGGGCCCATCAAGTGGGATATCCTGGTCTTCTTCGGCGAGAACCCCTACACCCAGGACACGGCGGAGGCCATTGCCCGGCGCATCGGGCGCCGGGCTCCAGCCGTGCTGCGGGAACTCTTTGACCTTTCCCTGATGGGCGTGCTGGAGAGGCGGCGCTTGAACGGAAACGTGGTCTTCGCCCTGTCCCGTTCGCCCAGGATCCAGCGCACGCTCCGCCGTCTCGTGGCGGAGAGCCACGGGCAGGGACCGCGCCTCTAGCCCCTGCCGTTCCCAGGCCTTTGTGAAAGGTGGATTCCTCGTGCCCCAGGCGGGGGCGGGCGGCCGTGCGCTCCCGCTCCTTCCCAGGCACCGACACGAGGTCGCAACCGCGCCAAGGCGGACTCGGTTGCACCTTTTGTTGGTGGCTGATGACCTTGTGGTCCCATGTCGCGAGGTGAACCTCACCCTACCCCCACCGCTTCGGCGGCACCCCCTTCCTGCCCCGATGCGGGGAGGGAAGGGGGTAGGGGGATGGGAGAGGTCGGTTTTCCTGCGTCCCCGACTCACCAACACAAGGTGCAACCGCGCCAGGGCGGTGCCTTTTTGGGGTTTCCCCCGCTTTCGTGTATAATCTCTCCGTTGAAGAACCTGTGATCCCCTTTGGAAAGGTGAATCAGGACATCATGGAGATCTCCTGGTATGGCTATGCGTGCTTCCGCCTCAAGGAACGGGGCATCGCCATCGTCACGGACCCGTACGACGAGTCCCTCGGCTACCGCGTGCCCCGCTTGAGGGCCGATGTGGTGACGGTGAGCCATCCCCATCCCACCCACAACAACGTCACCGCCGTGCGGGGGCGGCGCAAAGTCTTTGATAGCCCTGGGGAGTACGAGGTCCAGGGGGTGTTCATCACCGGCATTGCCACGTACCACGACCGCAAACAGGGGCAGGAGAGGGGCAGGAACACCGTCTTCCTCTTTGACTTTGACGGCATCACTGTCTGCCATCTGGGGTCCCTGGGCCATCCTCTGTCCCAGGCTCAGACCGAACTCCTGAGCGACGTGTCGGTCCTCCTCGTGCCGGTGGGAGGTGGTTCCACCCTGAACGCAGCGGGCGCGGCCGAGGTGATCAGCCAGATTGAACCGCGCATCGTCATCCCCATGCGCTACCGGACGCCGGGCCTCAAGGTCCGCCTGGACCCTGTGACGCGCTTCCTCAAGGAAATGGGGCTGCCGGAGGAGATGGAGCCGTTGCCCTCGTTGACCATCAACGACCGTACCTTGCCGGAGGAAACACAGGTGGTCCTGTTGGAGCCCATCCTGAGCCAAGGGGATGAGGATTGAGCGGGGGGTGGTCTGTGGCTGGAGGGAGGATGGGGCCGGTGGCCCTCCTCGTGCTGGTCTCCCTGATCCAGGTGCTGGGAGGGTGTGGGGGGCATCCTGTGGGCGGGACAGCCCCAGCGTCCCCTCCGCTGGGCCTTGCCGAAGCGCTGGAGCAGGGGAGGGCGCTCCTCAATGCAGGCGATGCGGAGGGGGCCATCGCCGTCCTGGAGCCTGTGGTCAGAGGAGGCTCGCTTTCTGCAGAGGCTCTGTTCCTGTTGGGCAATGCCTACACCGAAGCGGGGCGCCTGCAGGAGGCGGAACAGGCCTACCGCTCTGCCCTGGCCCTGGAGCCAGACGACCCTGATACCCTCTCCAACCTGGGGGTCGTCTTATATCGGATGCAGCGGCCCTCGGAGGCCGTGGAGCAGTTCCAGGAGGCTGCCCGCTTGCTGCCGGACGATGCGGAGATCCGCTACAATCTGGGAGGTGCGCTCTACACCCTGGGACGGGTTGAGGAGGCGATCCAGGCCTTTGAGGCGGCGCGGGAGAGGGACCCAAACCTCCCGCAGGTCTACCTGGGCCTGGGCTATGCCTACCGCGATCAAGGGGAGGTGGAGAAAGCCGCTCAAAACTTCCGCAAGTTCCTGGACCTGAGCGACGATGAGGGCTGGAAAGCCCAGGTCAGACAAGAACTGGAGCGCCTGGAGGGGAAATGAACCTTCCGCTGCCGGGAAATGCCTACGAACTGCACACGTTGCCCAACGGCCTCAAGGTCGTGGTCTCGGAGTTGCCGGAGGCTCTTTCCGTCAGTTGCGCCGCCTTTCTCTCGGTGGGCTCCCGCTACGAGGAGGATAGCCTTGCGGGAATTTCCCACTTCCTGGAGCACATGACCTTCAAGGGCACCGAGCGACGCCCCACTCCGGAGGCCATCGCTGTGGCCATTGAGGGGGTGGGAGGCTACATCAATGCCTTCACCGGGCGGGAGTCCAGCGTCTATTTCGCCAAGGTGCCCTACCCGCACTTTGAACTGGCCATGGATGTCCTCTCGGACCTCCTCCTGCACCCGCTTCTGCAGGAGGAGGCATTTGAGAAGGAAAAGCGGGTGATCCTGGAGGAGCTGCACGCCCTTCTGGATATGCCGGAGGCGCTGGTCCACATCGTCAGCCAGCAGGTGTTCTGGGGG
>JBMFPD010000285.1:0-4041 GCA_049969295.1 Anaerolineae bacterium
AGACGGCCCGCTACCTGCGGGGCCAGCACCCCCGCGTCCTCACGCAGTTGGAACTGGAGGAGCGCCTGGCCGCGGGCACGCTGGAGCAGCCGAAGCGGGTGGTCATGGTCCAGTGCGCCGGCCAGCGGGGCCAGGAGCGGGCCTACTGCAGCCGCTTCTGCTGCACTGAGGCCGTGAAGAACGCCCTGGCCCTCAAGGAGCGGTTCCCGGAAGCCCAGGTAGCCATCTTCTACCAAGAGATGCGCACCTACGGCTTCCACGAACTCCTCTACCGCCGGGCGCGGGAGCAGGGGGTGCTCTTCGTGCGCTACGAACCGGACGAGCCGCCAGAAGTCCGGGAGGCAGGGGACGGCCGGCTGGAGGTGGTGGCCCGGGACCTAGTCCTGGGGAAGGTGCTGCGCCTGGAGGCCGACTGGGTGGTCCTGAGCACGGGCGCAGCCCCTGGCAACCACGCGGCCCTGGCCCAGGCGCTGGGGGTGACGCTGGACGAGAACGGCTTCTTCCAGGAAGTGCACCCCAAGATGCGCCCGGTGGACCTGGCGCGCCCGGGCATCTACGTCTGCGGGCTGGCCCAGGGGCCGCGCCTCATGGACGAGGTGATGGTCCAGGCGTGGGGGGCCGCGGCGCGGGCTGCGGCCTTCCTGCAGCGGGTGCCGAGGGTGCCGGCCACGCGGGTGGTGGTCAACGAGAAACTGTGCAGCGGCTGCGAACTGTGCGTGCGGGCCTGCCCCTACGACGCGCGCCGCGTGGATGTGGAAACCCGGCGCGCCTATGTGGTACAATCCCTGTGCCAGGGATGCGGCGTGTGCGCCGTCGTGTGTCCCAACAAGGCCACCCAGCAGTTGGGGTACGAGCACGCGGCCGTCCTGGCAGCCATTGACGGGGCCCTGTAAGGGGGAAAAGACGCCCATAGAAAGGAGAAGGAGCCATGTTGGTCGGAGAACGGATGACACGGCACCCCATCACCGTCCACGAGGACGAGCGGGTGGAGGAAGCCCTGCAGTTGATGCGGAAGGAGAAGGTCCGCCGGCTGCCGGTCCTGGACAAGAAGGGGAAATTGGTGGGGATCGTCTCGGAGAAGGACCTCCTGTACGCCTCCCCCTCGCCGGCGACGACGCTGAGCATCTACGAGGTGCACTACCTCCTCTCCAAACTGACGGTGAAGGAGGTCATGACGCGGGAGGTCATCACCGTCACCGAGTTCACCCCCATTGAAGAGGCAGCCCGCATCATGGTGGACAACAAGATCGGCGGCCTGCCGGTCATGCGGGGCGAGACCCTGGTGGGCATCATCACCGAGACGGACCTCTTCAAGATCTTCTTGGAACTCCTGGGGGCCAGGGAGCGGGGCGTGCGGCTCACGGTCCTCGTGCCGGAGCAGCCGGGGGTGCTGGCCCAATTGACCCGCGCCATCGCCGATGCCGGTGGGAACATCGTCGCCCTGGGGACCTTCCTCGGGGAGGACCCCACCAACCGCCTCATCGCCTGCAAGGTCGCGGGAGTGACGAAAGACGCCCTGCTGGAGGCGGTCCGGCCGGTGATCCTGGAGGTGCTGGACGTCCGGGAAACGTAACACGACCGCAAGGCCCGCCGGGGAGGGCGGCCGGAGCCGCCCCTGGGCGGCGCGAAGGAGCGCTGGATGGCTGAACCCTTTGAACCGAAGATCGTCGCCTTCCTGTGCAACTGGTGCACCTACACCGGTGCAGACCTGGCAGGGACCTCGCGCCTCCAGTACCCGCCCAACATCCGCGTCATCCGCCTGATGTGCAGCGGCGCGCTGGACCCCATCTACGTGGTCAAGGCCCTGCTGGAGGGGGCCGACGGCGTCCTCATCGGCGGGTGTCACCCTGGCGACTGCCACTACCAGAGCGGGAACTACAAGGCGCGCCGCCGGGTAGCCATCCTCAAGGCCATCCTGGAGGAGATGGGCCTGGACCCCGACCGGGTCTGGCTGCGCTGGATCAGCGCGAGCGAGGGGAAACTCTTCGCCGACACGGTGACGGAGATGGTGGAAGCGCTGCGGGCCAAGGGGCCCAACCCAGCACGCGAGGCCTGGGGGGTCTGAGGTATGGCAGTCACAGGATGGCTCACAACGACGGATGGCGATCTCATCGGCGCGCTGGTGCAGGCGCTGCGGGCGCTCCTGGAGGCGGGCCTGGTGGACGCGCTCCTCGTCCCCCAGGCCACGCTTGCCGGCGACAACGTGGTCCCCACTCTGGTGGCCCGCCCCGACCGTCTGGAGCGCGTCGCCCCTCTGGCCCCGGCCTTCCCGGTGAACGGGGCAACGGTGGCGGCGCGCCTGACCAAGACGCTGCCGGCAGGGCGCGTGGGCGTCTTCCTGCGCCCCTGTGAGATCCGCGGCCTGGTGGAACTGGCCAAACTGAAGCAGGTCCAGATGGAGCGCCTCTTCGTCATCGGGACCGACTGCCTGGGGGCCTACCCGGTGACGGCCTACGCGGCCCTGGCGGCCCGGGGCGACCCGACGGCCCCCCTGCTCCAAGCGGCTGCGGAGGCGCGGATGGCCCCGGCCCCAGGCACGGCCTTCCGCGAGGCCTGCCAGATCTGCGAGCAGCCGGTCCCCGGGCGGTATGCCCTGGAGGGGGCGAGCGCGCCCTACGAGCCGGACCTGGCCTTCGGGCTCTTCGGCGCACCGCTGCCGGACAAGGTGCTGGTAGAGGCGCGGGAGGCGAAGGTCCTGGAGGTGCTGAGGGCAGAGCCGGGTGATCCACCTCCGGAGCGGGAGGCCGTGGTGGCGCGGCTTGTGGCGGAGCGGACCGCGGCGCGGGACGCGGCCTTCGCCGCGATGCGGGCGCGCCTGGACGGCCTGGAAGGGCTCCTGGAGGTCTTCTCCACCTGCATCCGGTGCCACAACTGCATGGTGAACTGCCCCATCTGTTACTGCCCGGAGTGCATCTTCCGCACGGCGACCTTTGACCACCTTTCCACCCAGTACCTGGACTGGGCGCGGCGGAAGGGAGCCCTCCGCATGCCCACGGACACGGTCCTCTTCCACCTGACGCGCCTCAACCACATGGCAACTTCGTGCGTGGGGTGCGGCATGTGCACGGAGGCCTGCCCCTCCGGCATCTCCGTGGCGACGGTCTTCCGGGCGGTGGGGCAGCGGGTGCAGGCCCTGTTTGAGTACCTTCCCGGGCGGAGCCTGGAGGAAGAGGTGCCCCTGGCCACCTTCCGTGAGGACGAACTGACGGCCCTGGGCGAAGGGTACCTCGGCTGACGGCTGATCGCTGACAGCCGACCGCTGACCGCTGACGGCTGACACTTACGGAGAGAGTGGTATGGAAGAAGCGGTGAAGATGGTCTCGGTCTACATCATGGGCAAGCGCTACGAGGTCCCGTCCACGCTCACCATCATGGGGGCGCTGGAGTACGCGGGGTACAAACTGATCCGGGGGTGCGGCTGCCGGGCGGGGTTCTGCGGGGCCTGCGCCACCGTGTACCGCCTTGAGGGCGACTACCGTCTGCGCATCGGGCTGGCCTGCGGAACCCTGGTGCAGGATGGGATGTACCTGACGCAGATCCCCTTCTACCCTGGTGAGCGCGCACAGTACAAACTCCACGAACTGACGCCGACCTTTGAGACCCTGGTCCAACTCTACCCGGTGCTCCTGCGTTGCCTGGGCTGCGGCACCTGCACCAAGGCCTGCCCTCAGGAACTGCAGGTGAAGGACTACATGGCCGCAGCCATGCGGGGCGACATCGCGCGGGTGGCGGACCTCTCGTTTGACTGCATCATGTGCGGCCTGTGCGTGTCCCGCTGCCCGGCGGAGGAGGTCCAGCCGAACATCGCCATCCTCTGCCGCCGCCTGTACGGAAAATACCTGGCCCCCAGGGCGGAACACTTGGCCCGGCGCATCTCTGAGATCGCCGAGGGGAAGTTTGACGAGGGCATCCGGGAGATCAAGGCGGCGAGCATAGAGGAACTGCGCAAGCGGTACAACGAGCGGGATATTGAGCCCGACTGAGGCGGGACCGGGGCCGAACCCTGCGCTGCGGGCGCGATCAGGAGGAGGGACCATGTTG
>JBMFPD010000286.1:0-4040 GCA_049969295.1 Anaerolineae bacterium
GCCGCAGGCGGCGGGGGTAGGGAGAGGTGAGGGTGACTTCCGGCCAGGGAGAAGGGGTGGGGTCTGAGGCCAGACATGGCCTATCTCAGCCGAAGGGGGGTCCAGGGACTCTGTGACCATGATCGTGGATATCCTGAAGCAGCGCATCCGGCAGGAAGGGCGCAACCTGGGAGGCGGCATCCTCAAGGTGGATTCGTTCCTCAACCACCAGGTGGATGCCACCCTGATGATGCTGGTGGGCAAGGAGATCGCCCGTCGCATGGGCCGCCTGGGGGCTACCAAAGTCCTCACGGCGGAGATCTCCGGCATCGCCCCAGCCCTCATGACCGCCTGGGCTCTGGACGTGCCGGTGGTCTACGCCCGCAAGCACAAGCCGGTCACCATGCCGGAGAAGGTCTACGTGCAGCAGGCTCCTTCCCACACCAAGGGCGGCGGCGTGGAACTCATGGTCTCACCGGAGTTCCTGGGCCCTGGGGACCGCGTGCTCATCGTGGACGACTTCCTGGCCACCGGCCGCACCATCTCGGCCCTGGTGGGCATCGTACAGCAGAGCGGGGCCACCCTGGTGGGGATCGGCGCGGTGATTGAGAAGCGGTTTGAGGGCGGCCGGGCCGGCCTGGAGGACCTGGGCGTGCCCGTTGAGGCCCTGGTGGTCATTGAGCGGATGGAGGGGGACGAGATCGTCTTCGCGGAGGAGTGAGGGTAGTGGATGCCCTCATCCATCCTCCCGAGCCTCCTTCCCTCTCCGTGGATATAGAGGGAAGGGGGTGCCGCCGCAGGGGGCGGAGATGAGGAGAGGTCGGAGGGAGAAGCGTGCAGAGAGAGACCGTCGCCGTCATAGACTTCGGCTCCCAGTACAGCCAGCTCATCGCCCGGCGGGTACGGGAGGCCCACGTCTACTGCGAACTGGTCCCCTGGAACGCCCCGCCCCAGGTCCTGCGGGACCTGGACCCGGCGGCCTATATCCTCTCGGGGGGGCCAGCCAGCGTGTACGAGCCCGGCGCGCCGACCCTCCCGCCGGAGGTGCTGGCGGGCGGGCGGCCAGTCCTGGGCATCTGCTACGGGATGCAACTCCTGGCCCACGCCCTGGGCGGCCGCGTGGCCCCGGCCCAGGAACGGGAGTACGGCCCGGCCGAACTCACGGTGGTGGACCTCCGCTCGCCCCTCTTCGCCGGCCTGCCTTTCTCCATGCCCGTCTGGATGAGCCACGGCGACCGCATTGAGGAACTTCCGCCCGGCTTCCGGCCCCTGGCGACGACGCCTAACTCCCCCTACGCGGCCATGGGCGACCCCGAGCGCCGCCTCTACGGGCTGCAGTTCCATCCAGAGGTGGCCCACACCCCTTACGGCGCGGCCATCCTGCGCAACTTCCTGCGCTACGTCTGCGGCCTGGAGGAGACCTGGACGCCCGGCAACATCATTGAAGAGACGGTGGCCGCCCTCCGAGAGCGGGTGGGGGAGGAGCACGTGCTGTGCGCCCTGAGCGGCGGCGTGGATTCGGCGGTGACGGCCACCCTCCTCCACCGGGCCGTTGGCCGCCAACTCACCTGTATCTTCGTGGATACCGGCCTCCTGCGCCTGGGCGAGCCGGAACAGGTGGTGCACACCTTCCGCGAGGGCTTGGGGATGGACCTGCGGGCCGTGGACGCCCGGGAGGAGTTCCTCCGGGACCTGGCGGGCGTGGAGGACCCGGAGGAGAAGCGCCGGCGCATCGGCGAGCGCTTCATCCGCGTCTTTGAACGGGAGGCGGAGCGGCTGGCCGAGGACCTGGGCCGCAAGCCTCGCTTCCTGGCCCAGGGGACCCTCTACCCGGACGTCATTGAGAGCGCCGCGCCGGAGCGGGCCGCGGCCGGCCGCATCAAGACCCACCACAACGTGGGGGGCCTTCCGCCGGACATGGACTTCCAACTGGTGGAGCCTCTCCGCTACCTCTTCAAGGACGAGGTACGGGCCGTGGGCGAGGCTCTGGGCCTGCCGGAGGAGATCGTCTGGCGGCACCCCTTCCCCGGGCCGGGCCTTGCCGTGCGGGTCCTGGGGGAGGTCACCTGGGAGCGCCTGGAAACCCTGCGCCGGGCCGATGCCATCTACCTGGAGGAGTTGCGCAGGAGCGGCTGGTACCGCCGCGTGGCCCAGGCCTTCGCCGTGCTCCTGCCGGTGCGGAGCGTGGGCGTCATGGGCGACGGCCGCACCTACGCCCACGTGGTGGCCCTGCGGGCCGTCACCACCGAGGACTTCATGACCGCCGACTGGGCCCGCCTGCCGGAGGACCTGCTGGCCCGGGTCGCCAGCCGCATCGTCAACGAGGTCCCGGGCGTCAACCGGGTGGTCTACGACGTCACGTCCAAGCCTCCAGCCACCATTGAGTGGGAGTGAGGACGCGTCCCACCACAGGGCACACAGAGACGCAGAGGTAAAGGCCGATGCCTCCGAGCATACGCCTCATCCACTTCGCCGATTTCCACCTGGGGGTGGAGAACTACGGCCGCCTGGACCCGGAGACCGGCGTCTCCGGGCGGGTGAAGGACTTCCTCAAATGCCTGGACTTCCTGGTGGAGACGGCCCTGGCGGAGGAAGTGGACCTGGTCCTCTTCGCCGGGGATGCCTACCGGACCCGCGACCCCTCGCCCACCTACCAGCGGGAGTTCGCCCGGCGCATCCGCCGCCTGGCCGAGGCCGGCATCCAGGTCTTCCTCCTGGTGGGGAACCACGACATGCCCGGGGCCACCGGCCGCGCCCACAGCGTGGACATCTTCCAGACCCTGGCTGTGCCCAACGTGACGGTGGCGGACCGCCCCTCCCTCCACCGCCTGGAGACCCGCCGCGGCCCGGTCCAGGTGGTGGCCATCCCCTGGCTCACCTACAACCGCATCCTCCTGCGGGACGAGTTCAGAGGCCTGAACGTGGAGGAGATCCGCGCTGAGGTGGTCCGCCGGGTGGAGAGGTTCCTGAGCGGCGAGGACGGCGTCATCCGCCAACTGGACGGGCAGGTGCCTGCCGTGCTTGCCTTCCACGGCTCGGTGCAGGGGGCGGTCTATGGCTCCGAGCAGTCGGTCCTCCTGGGCCAGGACATCGTCCTGCCCCCCTCGCTGGTGCGCCTGCCCGGCCTGGACTACGTGGCCCTGGGCCACATCCACAAGCACCAGGTCCTGTGGGAGGACCCGCCGGTCGTCTACGCTGGGAGCCTGGAGCGGGTGGACTTCGGCGAGGAGAAGGAGGAGAAGGGGTTCATCCTGGCGGAGGTGTGCCCGGGGAAGGCCGAGTACCGCTTTGTGCCGACGCCCACGCGGCCCATGCGCACCCTGATCCTGCACCCCCAGGAGCCCAACCCCACGGGGGAAGTGCTTTCGGTGCTGCAGGGCCAGCCCCTGGAGGAGGCCATCGTGCGGGTGGTCATCCACCTGCGGCCGGAGCAGGAGCCCCTTCTGGACGAGCGGGCCGTGCGGCAGGCCCTGGAAGGGGCCTACTATGTGGCGGCCATCAACAAGGAAGTGGAGCGCCCAACGCGCCTGCGCCTCGGCCCTCGGGAGGCCATTGAGGGGCTGACCCCTTTGCAGATCCTGGAGCAGTACTTCCTGCAGAAAGGGGTGCCAAGGGCTCGCATCCAGGAACTGTTGAAGCGGGCCGAGGGGATCATGCAGGGCGAGGACGTCTAGATAGCAGACCTCTCCCATCCCCCAGCCGCAGGCGGCGGGGGTAAGGAGAGGTTGGGGAAACCTCTCCCCATCCCTCCATCCCCCTTCCTCTCTCCGAATCGGAGAGGGGAAGGGGGCCAGGGGGTTGGGGTGAGGTCCATCCGTGGGCAGAGAGGAGGAACGGCATGGCCCGGCAACAGGAACCGGAAGGCTTCGTGTGGTGGAAGCACGGCGTCGTCTACCAGATCTACCCCCGCTCCTTCGCCGACAGCAATGATGACGGCATCGGCGACCTGCGGACCCTGGATTCCCACTTCCAGCCCCACGACCTCGGAGTGGACGAGGACGTGCTGGTCGCCAACCCCCTGGAGGGCGCCGAGGCCCCCATCAAGGTGAGGTTGCAGTTCC
>JBMFPD010000287.1:0-3978 GCA_049969295.1 Anaerolineae bacterium
CGTTGCCCTGTCGCAAGGACGGATGTCCAACCTCTCCAGGGGCAACGCGGTCCAGTAGCCTGGAGAAAGCCGTCAACGAATCTGCCAACGAATACACGAATGAACCCGGCGCGACCGCAAGCCATTCGTGTATTCGTTCCTTACATTCGTTGAAGGCGTGAACAGGGCGAACACACCCTGGGCATCCGATCCTCACAATTGAGCATATACCCGTTAGATTAATCGGTGGTGAAGAACTTGTGAAGGAGTTGTGAAGAGATGCACCCCGCCCATGCCTGGAGCGGCCGCTATCCCCCTGTCCTCAGGGGCGCGGGGCGGGCTCCTCCCGGGCCAACAGCCATTCCAGGAGCAAGGCCGCCCCTTCTTTGTCCAGAGGTTCGTTGTTGTTGCCACACTTGGGGCTCTGCACGCAGGAGGGGCAGCCGTCCTCGCAGGGGCAGGTGCGGATGAGGTCCCATGTGGTCCGCCAGAGGGCGGGCAGGTCCTCAAACCCCCGTTCGGCGATCCCCACCCCTCCGGGGAAGGCATCGTAGATGAAGACCTGGGGCCGGTCGGTGTCGGGATGGCGGGGGGTGGAGAGTCCGCCGATGTCCGCCCGATCGCAGAGGGCCAGGAGGGGCAACATGGCGATGGAGGCGTGTTCCAGCGCGTGCAGCGCGCCGTGGAAGTCCCGCCCCTGGGCCGAAAGGCGCGCGGCCCACTCGCCCGGCACGTCAAACCAGAGGGCCACCGTGGTGAAAGATTGCGGCGGCAGGTCCAGCCATTCCTGGCTCAGGACCGTTTCCGTGTACTGCTGCACCCGCTTGTAGCCCACCACCTGTTCCGTCACCCGCACCTCGCCGAGGAAGGCTGTCGTCGCCCCGTGCTGGACGTGGCGGAGGGACCGCACCACGCGCACATCGTTCACCTCGCGGGGCATGGTGTAGTAGTCCACCTCCACCGGCCGCAGGATGGCGATGCCCTGGTCCAGGTCCAGGCGCGTCACCAAGTACGATTCCCCCTGGTGCAGGTAGATGGCCCCCGGGTGGACCCGGTACGGGGCGGAACTGGCCTCGATTTCCTCCAGGACGCGGTAGCCATCCGCCTCGTTGAGGAGGGCGAAGCGCCTCCCACCGGCCGAACGCAGGTTGACCCGCTCCGCTGGGTAGCCGATGCCCTGGTAGAACCAGCGACCGTTTCGGTACTCCAGGGTCCCCTCTTGCTCCAAGGCGAGGACCGCCTCCACGAAGCCCGGCCCGAAGAGGGCCTCGTCGTCGGTCTGGCGGGAGTTGGCCTCCGTGGTGAGGGGCAGTTCGTAGGCGGCGCAGGGGAGCTGCTGAAGCAGGATGTACCGGTTGTCGGGCCGGATGAGGGCCTGTTCGTGGGGGCGGGAGAAGAGTTCCCTGGGGTGGCGCATGAAGTACTGGTCCAGGGGGCTATCGGTGCCGATGAGGATGGCCAGCCCCCCTTCGCGGCGGCGGCCGGCTCGGCCCACCCGCTGCCACAGGCTGGCGATGCTCCCGGGGTAGCCCACCAGGACGGCTGCATCCAGGTCGCCCACGTCAATGCCCAGTTCCAGGGCGCTGGTGGCCGTCACGCCCAGGAGTTCCCCTTGGAAGAGCTCCCGCTCAATCTGCCGCCGGTGCTCTGGCCGGTAGCCGGCGCGGTAGGCCTTGATGCGTCGGGCGAGGTCTGGCGCGTAGGGCTCCAGGGCCTGGCGGGCGTAGCGCAGGATCAGTTCGGCCACGCGCCGCGTACGGGTGAAGACGATGCTCCGCAGGCCCGCCCGCACCAGGGCGATGAACAGGAACGTGGCCTCGGAGTTGGGGCTGCGCAGGGTGGTGCGGGCCCGGTCCAGGTAGGGCGGGTTCCAGAGGGCGAAGAGGCGGGGACCCTGGGGCGCGCCGTCCTCGTCCACCACCTGCACCGGCTGCCCGGTCAGCCTCTGGGCATGCTCGCCGGGGTTGGCGATGGTGGCCGAGCAGAGGATGAACTGGGGCGCAGCACCGTAGAAGCGACAGAGACGCCAGAGCCGCCGCAGCACACAGGCCACCTGGGACCCGAAGACGCCCCGGTAGACGTGGGCCTCGTCCAGGACGACGAACTTCAGGTGCGAGAGGAACTGGGACCAGAGGGAGTGGTTGGGCAGGATGCCCAGGCTGAGCATGTCGGGGTTGGTGAGGAGGATCCGTGCCCGGCGGCGCAGGCTGGCCCGCATGCTCTGGGGCGTGTCGCCGTCGTAGGTGCCCATGGCCACCTCCCCCAGAGGGGCCGTCAGTTCCTGGAGGGAGCGCAACTGGTCCTGGGCCAGAGCCTTGGTGGGGAAGAGGTACAGGGCGCGGGCCTCCGGGTCCTCCAGGATGGCCTCCAGGACCGGCAAGTTGTAGGTGAGGGTCTTGCCGCTGGCGGTGGCCGTGGCCAGGATGACGTTCCGGCCCTCCCGCACGGCGTTGATGGCCTCGGCCTGGTGGCTGTAGAGGTGCTCCACCCCCGTGGCCCGCAGGGCCTGGTCCAGGAGGGGCAGCAGGGGACGCCAGAGCCGTCCGTACCGTGCCCGCCGCGCCGGGAGCGCCTCCACGTGCACGATCTGGTCCCGGTATCCAGGCAGTTCCCTGATCCGCTGGAGGAAAGCCGCCGCGTCCATCGTTGGGATTGTACCATACAAGGCCCTTCCCCTCAACAGGACTGTCAAGTTGCGGCTGCAGGACTTGGCAGGCGCGGCAGACCGTAGGGCACGCCTCCTGGCGTGCCCTCTGCGCCGGGAAGAGCGGCTATCATCTTCCCTTTGTAAACACCAGACAGCCCGACGGACTGTCAAGTTGCGGTTGCAGGACTTGGCAGTCTGTGGTAGAATAAGTATGTCAAGTTCAAAAGAGACCGCGGTCGGCCCTCGGGATCGGTTTCGCCGTGCTCTGGAACAGCGTGAGGGGGCGTCCTATGAACCGATCAGGTCTGGGTATGTGGATCGCCATCGCCGGGGCCGTGTTGCTCGCCCTGGCAGGGCTGGCCATGGTGGCAACAGCCCAGGAACCGCCCTCCGCAGGGATGCTGGGCCCTGCCCATTTCAGCCCCGAAGAGCCAGGGGCTCCCCCGCTCGCCTGGCTTCCAGCCCGCCTGCAGGCCACTCTGGCCCTCACCCCCACCAACCAGTGGGTGAACTTCTATGGGGTCAACTCCACCCTGGGTGGCGCCCCCTTGCCTGTGGGCGCGGTGGTCGCCGCCTACGACCCGGACGGCGTGCAGTGCGGCGCGTTCACGGTGGTCTCCCCCGGGCAGTACGGCGTGATGGCCGTCTACGCCGATGACCCCTTCACCCCAGAGGATGAAGGGGCGGAGCCGGGCGACCCCATTTCCTTCACGGTGAACGGCATTCCCGCGGCCCCGATGGGCCCGGACCTGCCCGTCTGGACCTCCAACGGCGACCTGCGCCACGTGGAACTGGAAGCGCCTCCTTCCGGCTCCACGCCGACGCCGACCGCCACGGCCACAGTCTTCGGGACGGCCACCCCCACTCCCACGCCCACCAGCACAGCCATCCACCCCACCAACCAATGGATCAGTTTCTACGGGCTGAACTCCCTTCTGAACGGCAACCCCTTCCCCCTGGGGACCTACGTGGAAGCCTGGGACCCCGACGGTGTGCGCTGCGGAGAGTTCACCGTGGTCCTCACGGGGACCTATGGCCTCATGGCCGTCTACGCCGACGACCCCCTGACCCCTGTGGATGAGGGGGCGGTGCCTGGCGACACCATCACCTTCACTGTGAACGGCCTTGTGGCCACGCCCATGGGGCCCGATAGCCCCGTCTGGACCATCACCGGCGACGTCCTGCACGTGGAACTCTCGGCCTGGGCACCCACCTCTACGCCTACTCCCACCGATACGGCCACGGCCACCCGGACGCCCACGGCCACCGCCACCGCCACGGCGACCCAGACGCCCACCGCCACGCCCACGCCAACGGAAACCCAGACGCCAACGCTGACCCCCACCCCCACC
>JBMFPD010000288.1:0-3976 GCA_049969295.1 Anaerolineae bacterium
GTCCTCGCCGTCGGGGGACGAGCCCGGGTGGTCCTGCCGGAGGGCCGGCTCAACGTGCGGGCCGACCCCGGCACGGCAGCGGACCTCTTGGGGCGGCTGGCCCCGGGCACGGTGGTCTCCATCGTGGATGGACCGGCGCGCCGCAACGACCTGGTCTGGTGGAAGGTGGACGACGGCGCGGGCCTGGTGGGCTGGGTGGCGGAAGGCGACGGGACAACCCGCTGGCTGGAGCCGCTCCCCGTGGAGCCCACGCCCACCCCGGTGGCTCTGGGGCCGGGCGTCCGGGCGCGGGTCCAGACGGAGGGGGAATCGCGCCTTAGCCTGCGGCAGGAGCCGGGCACGGGGAGCCCCCTCATCGCCCGCCTCAAGGCCGGTACGGAGGTGACGGTGCTGGAAGGCCCCGTGCAGAAGGACGGCTACACCTGGTGGAAGGTGCAGACGGCCGAGGGCGAGGTTGGGTGGGCCGCCGAGGGCGACGCGACGATGCGCTGGCTGGTGCCCTTGCCGTAGGGCCAGGTCGGGCAGGGACCCCCTGGCCGGCCCCAAGCGGTGAGCCACATGGAAGGGAAACAGGACGTCGCGCCAGAAACGCCGCTGGCTGAAGCGAGGGAACCGGGGCTGGTCCAGCTCTGTCTGGGCCTCTCCGTGGTGGGTCTGGCTGCCCTGGGCCCGTTGCTGACCCAGGGCAGCCTCACGACGCTGCCGGCAGCCCTCTGGGGCACCTTGGTCTTCCTGCCGGCCGCGCTGGTCTACTGGCAACTGTCCCGCGGCGACCTGCGGGCCCGGTCCTCGTTCCAACTGGTCCGGGGTGGGGCGGGGGAGGACCCGGGCTTCCTCACCGGGTGGTTGCTTCTGGCGGCCACCCTGCTCCTCTGCGCGCTGACGGCCCAGGTGGGCGCAGCCTATCTGCTGGGGGCTTTCGCCCCCTTCCTGCCCATTTCCGTTTCCCTGCTTGCACTCCTCCTCGTGGGAGGCGCGGCCCTGTGGCTCCTGCTGGAAGAGGCCCCGGCGCGCCGCTGGCGCACCAGGTTCTGGGCAGGGGGCTGCGCGGCGCTTTTGGTGTCCCTTCTCCTCTTGCTTCCCCATGTGGACCCTCTCCACCTCCAGGGTGTGCCCTGGAGCGCCTTTGCCACATGGAGCCCGCTCCTTCCCTACCTGGCGGTGGGGGTGGTGGCTGCCGAGGTCCTCCTGAGCCTCCCCAAGCCGGGGGCGTCGGTCCTCCCGCTGCCCGTGTACCTGCTGCCCTGGGGGGCAGGCCTGGGGCTGGCCTTCGCCGCGACGGTAGCCCTGGGGGTGGGGCAGGGTGGTTCCATGGACCCCCTGGGGCAGGTGGCGCTGGCGGCGTGGGGAGACGTGGGCCGTAAGGTGGTGGCCGCCCTGGCGGGTGAGGTCCTGTGCTGCGCCCTGGTAACCCTGCTGGAGTGCGCTTGGCACCAGGCCCGCGCCCTGAGCGAAGAGGGGTTTCTGCCGCGGGGGTTGATCCTGCCCTCCCTTGGCCCTGGCGCCAGGCCTGGGCCCCTTGTGGTCTTGCTGGCCGCGGTGGCCGCGGCCCTGGTTGCGTTCCTCCCCGCAGGCCTGTTCCTGCCCCTGGCCGCGGGCACCTCGCTGGGCGTCCTGGGGATGGTCTGTTGGGCGGCTGCGGCGCAACCGCGACGGGCCGCCCGGGGAAAGGGGGTGCTGCCTTTTCACCCCCTGGCCCCGGCGACCGGCATGGCCGTGTCCTTCTTCCTCTTCTGGGTCCTGCCGCCCGCCGCAGTGTTGGGAAGCGCGGGTTGGGCCGGCGCGGGGCTCCTGTTCTACGTGCTCTACGCCCGCCGCGCCCACGCCGCGGCGATGGAAGGCGTCACCGTCTTCCGGGGGAGGCCCTCCAGACGCCTCGGCACCGGTCTGCGCATCCTGGTGCCCCTCGCGCCGGGCGAAGAGCGGAGCACGGCTTTCTCCCTGGCAATGGCCCTGGCCCGCCAGTGGAAAGGGGAAGTGCTCCCCCTGCGCGTCCTGACATCGGACGAGGAGACCGCGGAAGACCAGGAAACGCTCCAGAAGGTGGCTCGGGAGCGGAGCGTGCTCTTCGGGTGGGCCGTGGACGGTGAGGAGGCCGCCGGCGTCCCCATCCTGCCGATCACGCGGGTGAGCGAAGACGTTGCGGAAGGGATCGTCCAGACGGCACGCGCCGAGCGGTGCCGCCTCATCGTGCTGGGCTGGAAGGCGGCATCGCCGGACGCCTCGCTGGAGGTCCGGGGGCGCGTGGTGGAGGAAGTGGTCCGCAATGCGCCCTGCGACGTCATGGTGGTGGAGGGGAGCGGGAAGGGGCCTTTCCGTCGCATCCTGGTCCCCACGGCCGGTGGCCCCCACGCGCCGGTGGCCGCGCACGTAGGTCTGACGCTGGCCGAGGACCAGGATGGCGAGGTCACGGCTCTCTACGTCTGCCGGGCAAACGCCACCCCCGCGGAGATGGCCCTGGCCCGCGAGCGGATTGCCCAGACCCTGGCGGGGTTGCCGCACCAGGAGCGGGCGCGGCCCAAACTCCTCTGTAGCGACGAGGGGGTGCTGGACGCCATCCTGACGGAAGCCGTCCGCAGCCACGACATCATCCTGGTGGGTGCCTCGGAAGACACCCCCCTGGAGACGCACCTCTTCGGCAACCTGCCGGAGGAACTGGCGCGGCGGTACGAGGGGCCGGTGGTCATCGTGAAGCGGTACCCGGGCCCTGTGGCCCAGGCTCTCAGCCGGACGTGGAACCGCGTCTACCGGCTCTTCCCCACCCTGAGCGGCGCGGAGCAGGTGGAGGTCTACCGCGCCCTGCGCCTGGGGGCCCGGCCCAATATCAACTATTTCGTCCTCATCGCCCTTTCCAGCATCATCGCCACCCTGGGCCTGGTGCAGGGAAGCGCCGCGGTCATCATCGGAGCGATGCTGGTAGCTCCCCTTATGACCCCCATCCTGGCCATTTCCCTGGGCATCGTTCTGGGCGAGGTGGGCATCCTGCGCAGTGCCACCGAGTCGGCCCTCAAGGGGGTGGCGGCGTCCATCGGCATCGCGGCCTTCCTGGACCTCTTGGTGCCCAACGTCCTGCCGGGGGCTGAGATCCTGGCCCGCACCCATCCCACCATGTTGGACCTGGCGGTCGCGCTGGCTTCGGGGGCGGCGGGCGCGTACGCCGTGGCGCGCAAGGAGGTGGCCGCGGCCCTGCCGGGTGTGGCCATTGCTGCCGCGCTCATGCCGCCCCTGTGCACAGTGGGGATCGGGTTGGCCTCCGGCTGGGGAGCAGTGGCCAGCGGCGCCCTCCTCCTTTTCGTAACCAACCTGGTGGCCATCAACCTGGCCGGGAGCGTCGTCTTCCTCCTCCTGGGGTTCCGGCCTCGCCTTGGCGAGCGCCACCGACGCCTCTGGTTCCGCCGCGGCCTCACGGTGTCCGTGCTCCTCTTCCTGCTGATCGCCGCCATTCTCGGCAGCCTCCTGGCGCAATCGGCTCCCAGGGCCCGCCAGGAAGCCCTTATCCGGCAGAGCCTCTCCGCGGAACTGGCCGCTCGGGGGGAGGCGCGCCTGGTGAGCCTGTCGTGGGAGGCCAGGGGCCCAGGCCTGCTGGTGGAAGGGAGGATCCAGGGCGCGCAAGGGGCTGCTGAGGTGGATGTCGCGGCCATCGCCCAGGCCCTCTCCCAGCGCCTGGGGCGGCCGGTCACCCTGCGCCTGGTCGTGGAGCCCGTGCTCCAGGCAACCTCCCCTTAGGGTGCACCCAAACGGGGCGCCCGATTTGCCTTTTTCCCCGACCTCGCGTATACTTGCGGGCCGTTAGCACTCTACACGCGAGAGTGCTAAACCGCACCCCCGCCACGGGGGAACTGTCCGCTCGTACAACCTACAATCCCATGCAAAGGAGGGAAAGGCTATGGCAGTCAAGATCCGTCCTCTGGGAGACCGTGTGGTGGTGGAGCCGGTGGAGCAGGAGGAGAAGACGCCCAGCGGCATCATCCTGCCC
>JBMFPD010000289.1:0-3946 GCA_049969295.1 Anaerolineae bacterium
CCAGCACCATGTCGGAGATCTTGCCGTAGCGGGTGGAGAGGACGCCCGCGGAGCGGGTGGCGAGGAACCCGCCCAGGCCCGAGCAGTAGGCCGACTGGGGGATGTGAGCCAGGGTCAGGCCGCGCTGGTTCAGGGCCCATTCCAGGTTCTGGCCGATGATGCCGGCCTGGGCCGTCACCGTGCCGTTCCGCTCGTCAATCTCTAGCACCCGGTCCATGCGCTTCACGTCCAGAATGATGCCACCGTAGAGGGGCAGAGTCCCACCCTGGACGCCGGCCCCGCCGCAGTAGGGGACGACGGGGACCTTGTGGCGGTTGGCGATGCGCAGGACGCGGGAGACCTCCTCCGTGCTGCCGGGCCAGACCACGTAGTCCGGCAGGGGGACTTCCCACCCCTTGCGCACCCAGGTGCGGCCCAGCCAGGAGTAGTCCTTGGCGTAACTGGTGCGCTCGGCCTCCTCTTGGGAGACCCAGCGCTCCCCCACCGCGCCGACCAGTTCGTTGTACAGCATCACCTCTCGCAGGAGCATCTTTCCCATCTCGCTGGCTCCTCGTGCGCTGCTTTCTGACCCCTCCTTACCCCCGCCGCTTGCGGCGGCCCCCTTTCCTCCCCGCACGCGGGGAGGAAAGGGGGCTAGGGGGATAGGAAGGGGTTCGGTTCCCCGCGCTGGGCCAGGCCCAGGCACAGGGCCAGGTACTCAGAAAGGTCGTACACCTCCACCGCGTCCCGCGAGCGCCGGGCATTGCGGAAGTTGTGCAGGCAGGTCGGACACTCGGTGAGGAGGACCTCCGCGCCAGTGGCCATGGCCGCCTCCAGACGGGCGCGGGCCATCTTGAGCGAAAGGCGGGTGTAGGCCCCCCGCACACCGCCCCCACCCCCGCAGCAATCGGTGTGCTCGCGGCAGGCCTCCATTTCCAGGAGGTCCCTCCCTGCCCAGGCCAGCACCTGCCGCGGCGCCTTCACCTCGCCCAGGCCGCGGGCCAGTTCGCACGGGTCGTGGAAGGTCGCAGGCTGCTCCAGGAAGCCCCGGGGCAGGCGGTCCAGGCGCTCGGCCAGGACCTGAGCTGTATGCCGCACCTCCAGCCCTCGGTAGGCGGGGTGGGTGGAGAGCGTCAGGGCGCAGCGGGGGCAGGCGGTGATGACCTTGCGCGTGCCCGCGGCGGCAAAGGCGGCCAGGTTGCGCTGGGCCAGGGCTTCCACATCGCCCGGCGCGCCGGCCATGGGCGCCGGGCCGCCGCAGCAAACCTCGTCCACGGTGGTGAAATCCACCCCCAGGTGCTGGAGGAGGGCCATGGTCGCGGCAATGCTCTCCCGCTCCCAGTAGGAGAAGGCGCAGCCCACGAAAAAGACGTATTCGGCGCGCCCCCGCCGCGGCCAGGGGGCCAGGTCCTGCCCGAAGATGTTGCCCCGCTCCCGCAGACCACCAAGGAGGGCCCTGTGGGCCGGGGGGACGTACTCGGCACCATCCTGGGCCTCCTGCAGGGCGATGGCCCGGCGCAGGTGGGCCACCAGGTCGGGGATGGGCACGCCCACCGGGCAGACGGC
Source organism: Anaerolineae bacterium (assembly GCA_049969295.1). Lineage (GTDB taxonomy): Bacteria > Chloroflexota > Anaerolineae > DTPP01 > DTPP01 > DAOTYM01. Next base: position 1,546 of record JBMFPD010000289.1, read on the forward strand.
CTCACATGCCCCGCAGAGGGTGCAGGTGTAGCACGTGTCGTGCGCGGCCCAGGCTTCCGGGAGGGTGCGGGAGAGGCTCGTGGCCACCTGCCGGGGGCCGGCGTAGCGCCCTTCCGCCTCCAGGAGCGCCCGCAGGACCGGGCAGCGGGCGGTGCACAGGCCGCAGTTCACGCAGGCTTCCCACGCTGGAAGCAGGCGCACCTCGTCCGGCGTACGGGGCGTCAGGTGGTCGGGCGCGTAGTGCTGCAGGAAGGTCTCCAGGCCGCGGTGGGCTTCCCTCCCCCGCCAGCCGGAAAGGAGGCTCCAGAGGACCCGCCCCCCCAGGCTCCACAGGTCTCGTCGGGACATGGCTCACTCCTCCGCACCGCAGGCCGCCCACCAGCCCGCGCGGACACCCGAGGCCACACAGAGGCCGCCCAACCCCGTGCCATCGGCGTAGTCGCGGCCCAGCGCGATCGCCCCGGCCGCCCACAGGTTGCGGTAGACCGGCTCCCCGTGGACATCGGCAGGACGGCCCAGCGCATCCGTCCGGACGCGCACGCCGAAGAGGGGCTGCGGCTCCCCGAAGGCCTCGCGGGTCAGGGTCCAGGGAGGCGCACCCTCCGCGGCTCCCTCCAGCGGCAGGCCCAGGACCGGCTCCCGCAGGCCCCCGTCGTCGGCCAGGCCGCCGCCCACGAAGCGCCCCGTCGCCCAGACCACCGCCGGGGCTGGCAGGTCCACCCGCTGCTCCCGCCAGGCCACGCGCACAGCACGGACCTCGCGCCCCTCTGCGTGGACCCCGAAGGCCCTCCCCGGCACGACCTCCACCCCGGCGGCGCGCAGGGCCCGCTCCAGGGCCTGCTGCAGACGCCACCCGTGGACGGAAGGGGAGCCGCCCAAAGCCTCCCAGACGGGGACGCCCCAGGCCGTCTGCCATGTGGCACGGATCTCCGCCGTCCGCCCCAGGCCCAGGACGCCTGGCCAGAGGACGGCCTGGAACCGCCCGACCCGCACCGCCCGGCCCACGGCCTCGCGCACCTCCCGCTCCACCTCCGGCCGCTCCAGGAGATGGGCCACATCAAAGGGGGTCAGGGTATCCGGGTGCTGGATCCCTGGCAGGGCGACCTCCAGGGCCTCGGCCTGGAACTCCCCGGCCAGGGCCTGGGCCGCCAGAGGGGCGTGGAACTCGCCCAGGCTCTGCACGCCCACCACGAGAAGGCGCGCGCTCTCCCGGGGCACGGCGGCCGAGGCCGGGAGAAAGGCAGCTGGCCTGAGGCGGCCCAGGTTGGTCACGGCGGCCGGGGGCCCATCCCACCCCCCGCGGTAGGGGAGGCCGGCTTCCCCCAGAGCAGTGAGGAGCATCCGCAGGGCTTCCTCCGCTGCGGCGTCGGGGGGGAAGTCCGGGGGCCAGTCCAGCGCGCCGCTGGAGAGGGCTGTCGCGCCGCAGGCCTGACGCACCAGGACCACTTCGGCTCCCAGGGAGCGGGCGGCCAGGGCCGCGGCCGCCCCCGCCAGCCCTCCGCCCACGACCACCACGCGCCGCCCCTCAACCTGCCGCCGCGGAGGGAGGGGCGTCCGCAGGCTTGCGGGCGGCTCCCAGGGGGCGCCCGTTTCTTCGCCCAGGCCCTCCACCCCCAGGTAGAAGGCGCGGGCCAGTTCCTCCTGGGCGAGTTGCAGGCCCCGCAGGACGGGCTGCCGGCCCTTCCACCGCTCCTGGAGGAAGGCCCGCACCTGCTCCCGGGCGGGGGGCAGGCCAGGGCCCCCTTCCTCCACCAGGGCGGCCACAGCGCGGGCTGTGCAGCCGAACCCCTGGCAGGGGCCCGTCCCCAGGCGGGTGCGGCGGCGCAGGTCGTCCAGGGTGCGGGCCCACTCGTGGCGCACGGCGTGGCGGACCTCCGCCTCGGTCACCGGTTCGCACAGGCAGACGTAGGTGCGCCGCCCCGGGACCTGGAGGACCCCGTCCAGCACCTCCCCGGCCCGGGCCCCGTGGCGGCTCACCAGGCGGACCGCGGCCTGGAGGGGCAGGTTGTACTCCTCGGCCAGGCGGTGGGGGTCGGCCAGGGCCTCGCCGCCAGGCAGGGGTTCTTCCGCCGTGCGGCAGGGTGCGGGCCGGCCCAGGACCTGGCAGACCTGGTCCACGGCCTCTTCGGCCATGAGGCGGTAGAGGACCATCTTGCCGCCCACCACCGAGAGGAAGCCTGGCGCGCCGTGCACGGCATGGTCCACCACCTGGTGCTTGCGGGTCAGGCGGCGGGGGTCATCGCCTGGCTGATCTATGAGGGGGCGCACGCCGGCCATGGCCCGGATGACCCGCGCCTTCCGGATCGCGGGCAGGGCCTGCTCCAGGGCGGAAAGCAGGTACTCGGCCTCCGCTGGCTCCGGGCGGGCTTCGTCAGGGTCGCGGGGGAAGAAGGTGTCGGTC
>JBMFPD010000290.1:0-3919 GCA_049969295.1 Anaerolineae bacterium
CCCCCGCCGCCTTCGGCGGCACCCCCTTCCCTCCCCGATGCGGGGAGGGAAGGGGGTGGGGGGATGGGAGAGGTCAGTCTTCCCGCGTCGCTGACTCACCAACACAAGATGCAACCGCAACTCCGACCTCCCCCACTGGCAACCCCTGGAACTTGATGTTATAATGTACCTGCCAACGTCGCACCCAGGGGGTGCCGGCCACCATCCTGAGGAGAACGCTTTTCCATGTTGGGGAGTTTCAGCCTGGTAGACATCCTGGTAAAACTCATCGTCCTCTTCATCGCCATTCCGTTCCACGAATTCGCCCATGCCTGGGCCGCCGACCGGATGGGCGACCGCACAGCCCGCGCCATGGGACGCCTGACCCTGAACCCCCTGGCGCACCTGGACCCCATCGGTTCGCTCATGATCCTGGTGAGCGGCTTCGGCTGGGGGAAACCCGTCCCCGTGAACCCCTACCAGATGCGGGGGCGCTCCCTCACCAGCATGGCCATCACCGCCGTCAGCGGTCCCCTGTCCAACCTGTTTCTGGCGGCCCTCTTCGCCGCTCCCATCCGTCTGGACCTGCTCCCCGCAAGCGTGTGGTACACCTCCTGGAGGGACTGGCTCCTCACGGGCCTCCTTCTGGCGACGTGGATCAACGTGGGGCTGGCCCTTTTCAACCTCCTCCCCATCGCGCCCCTGGATGGTTTCAGCGTGGCCCTGGGCGTCCTGCCGCTCCCCTGGGCCCGCAAACTGGCCGATACGCAGCAGTACGGCCCCTTGATCCTCCTTGCCCTCATCGCCTTGGGGAGCCTGGGCCGTCTGGACCTCCTGGGCTGGATCCTGGGCCCGCCCATGCGCCTCATCAGCAGCCTGCTCCTGGGGCAACCTCTGTGGTGAGGGGGAAGGTCAGCCGTCGGTGGGAGGGACCTGTGAGCACGGGGGAGGAAGTGTTGCGGAGGCACGCTGGGGCCGGCGGAGGGCTCCGCAGGGCCTGGCACCGGGTGCAGCAGTTCTGGCACGCGGTCTGGGCACCCCTGGACCCGGACCTGCCCCACGAGGCCCTGGAGTGGCTTGCGCCGGGGGAACTGGCCCTGTTCCGGACCATGTCGCCCGCAGGGAAGCGCCACGGCGCGGCCGTGGCCCGCACGCTCCTCGCGTGGGGCTACCGCGAACGGCCCCTTCTTGCCGCCGCGCTCCTCCACGATGTGGGGAAGGAAGTGGAAGGGCACCTCAGGCTTTGGCACCGGGTGGCCATCGTCCTCCTGTCGGCCTTCTGGCCCCAGGCACTCCCCTGGCTGGCCAGGCGTTCCTGGGGCAGGGCCTTCCGCGCACACCTGACCCATGCCGAAGTGGGTGCGCAGAGAGCCCGGGAGGCCGGCGCGGCCCCCCTCACAGTGGACCTTATCCGGCGGCACCACGAGCCGCCAGAGGGCCCAGCCAGCGACCTGTACGTGGCCCTCTGGCAGGCCGACGAATGGAACTGACAGGCGGAGGGCGCGGGGCCTTCCGCTGCAAAAACTGGGAGGGTTGGACGAAGTGAGGAAACCGAAGATCACGATCGTGGGGCTGGGCCTGGTGGGCAGTTCCCTGGGGCTGGCCCTCCGGGCCCAGGGGGGAGACTACGAAGTGGTGGGCCACGACCGGGAACCGGCAGTGGCCAGCCAGGCCCGCAAGATAGGGGCGGTGGATGCCGCTGAATGGAACCTCATCGCTGCCTGCGAGGGGGCGGACCTCATCTGCCTGGCTCTGCCCCTGGCGGCCATCCGCGGCACTCTGGAGGCCATTGCCCAGGACCTGAAGCCGGGGGCCATCGTCACCGACACAGCCACCCTGAAGCGGCCAGTCCTGGCCTGGGCCGAGGAACTCCTGCCAGAGCACGTCTCGTTCGTGGGGGGCGACCCCATCTTGGCTCCGGCCGAAGCAGCGCGCGCCCGCCGCGGCGTGGAAGGGGCCTCGCCCACCCTTTTCAAGGGGGCGCAGTACTGCCTCACCCCTTCCCCCTCCGCCGACCCGGACGCGGTCCGGGTGGTCAGCGAGATGGTGGCCGGCCTCGGTGCAGAGCCCTACTTCCTGGACGCGGCGGAGCACGATGGCCTCATGGCCTGGGTGCAGGACCTGCCCATGGCCTTGGGCGTGGCCCTGATGCAGACGGCGAGCACCGCCAGTTCCTGGAAAGAGGCGCGGCGTCTGGCCGGCGAGCCCTTCGCCGGGGCCACCGAAGTCCTGCAGGATGCCGAATCCCTCACCCACCTCCTCCTGAGCAACGCCGAGAACCTCTTCCGCCTACTGGACCTCTTCCAGGAGCGGCTGGACGCGCTCAGGCACCTGGTGGCGGCACGGGACGAGGAGGCCCTGCGCGGTCTCCTCGGGAGCCTGGTGGAGGCGCGGGACCGGTGGGTCCTGGACCGGGACCGCGGGCGCTGGGAAGAGGTGCCGAGAGCGGAACTGCCCACCAAAGGGGAACTCTACGGCGGGCTGCTGGGCCTGGGCGGCAGTTGGACGGCCCGCTTCCGACGGGAGCAGGGTGGGAAGAAGTAGAGCGGTATTGTCAAAATCTCTGAGGTCCAGCAGGCGGCACTGGCGTGCTGCACTACACGCAATGTTCTCGGTGGCGCAGCAGGAGCGGCAGCATAGGGAAAGGAGCCCGAGATGCCCAACCATGTGAGCATTCCCTGTCAGATCGCGCAGCAGCGGTACCGCAACGCCGCCCTCTGGAAGAACCTCTGGACCATCCTCCTCTTCGCCTTCGGCGCGGCTGTGGTGGTCTTCCTGGTCGTGGCCATCGCCTTCTTCATCCGCCAGGACTGGCTCCCCGGTGCCGTGGCCACCCTGGGCACCATCGCCCAGGGCGCAGCCATCAAGTGGGTCCTGGACCGCCGCACCGAGGCCGCCAGGGAGGAAGAGGAGGCGTACAGGGAGGTCCAGAGCCAGTGCGGCGACACCCGCTTCGCGGACCAGTTCCGGGCGGGCCTCAGGCTGTTCTAGCGGCCGGTGCCTTCAGGGTGAGGCCCCTTTGACGTACCGGTCAAAGAAGGTCAGAGAGCGCTGCATCGCCAGGGAAAAGTGCCGCGAGAGGTTGTGGTCGTCGCCCTCGTACTGGTAGAACTCGGCCACGCCGCCCGCCGCCTGGATTTCCTGGAAGAGGGTGGCGGAAAACTCCAGGGGGACGCTTGCGTCGGCCGTCCCGTGGTGCAGTTGGACGGGCCCTGAGAGGTCCCGCAGGAACGAGTTGGCCGAGAGGGAGGCCCAGAAGGCCGGGTTCTCCTCCGGGGTGCCGTACTGGGCGACTAGTTCCTGCCGCCAGGAGCGGGCGCGCGGGGGAACCACGCCGCCCGCGGAACTCCGCCGTGTCCAACGGGCCAGGAGGTCCGGGTACGAGGCCACCACTCCTGCCCAGATCACCCCTGCTTTGATGTCCTCGCTCACCACCATGGCCCTCAGGGTGATGTAGCCCCCCATAGAATGCCCCCACATGCCGATCCGCTGCGGGTCGGCCGCCCTGTAGCGCTGGATAGAGGCCACGGCGTTGAGGACGTCCACCGTGTACCCGGGGTCGCCGTAGGCGCTGCGCGCCGTCCCCTCCGAGGCGCCGTGGCCTCGGTAGTCGGGCTTGAGGACGATGTAGCCGTGGCGGGCGAAAGCGTCCACATAGGCCACGTAGCGCTCCGTGGTGCGGTACTGCTCGGGCGGGATGTAGCCGTGGTTGAAGACCACCACCGGCCAGCCGCTGGCGGGGGGCGTGCCCTGGGGTACGGTGAGGAGGGCGTAGATCTTCAGGCCCTCGGAGCGGTAGGAGACCACGAAGCGGTCGTAGTTGGGGCCGGGCTCCAGGGCCTCCTCCAGGGCGATCTCGCTCCCCGGGTAGGAGTGCTGTCGGAGCCACGCGATGGAGAGGGGATGGGGCGTGGGGGTGGACGTCTCCGTGGGCGTTGGG
>JBMFPD010000291.1:0-3873 GCA_049969295.1 Anaerolineae bacterium
CTTCCAGAACATCGCCCTGTTCCCGTGGAAGACGGTCCTGGGGAACGTGGAGATGGGCCCCCGGCTGCGGGGCGAGGACAAGGAAGAGCGCCGCAAGCGGGCCCTCTACTACATCAAACTGGTGGGCCTGGACGGGTTTGAGAACCACTTTCCCCACCAGTTGTCGGGCGGGATGAAGCAGCGCGTCGGCATCGCCCGGGCCTACTGCAACAACCCCGAAGTGCTTCTCATGGACGAGCCCTTCGGCCATCTGGACGCCCAGACGCGGTACCTCATGGAGCAGGAGGTGCTCCGCATCTGGCAGGAGGCCCGGCGGACGGTCATCTTCGTCACCAACAACATTGAGGAGGCCGTCTACCTGGCCGACCGCATCATCGTGCTGAGCGCCTGCCCTGCCACCGTCAAGGCGGAGTACACCATCACCCTCCCCCGGCCGCGCAACTACACCGACCCCATCTTCCTGAAGATGCGGCAGGAGATCTCCGAGAAGATGGACCTGGCGCTTTAGGACGTCTGGAGGCAAGATGCATGGCATCCGATCGGAAAGTCAAGGTCACGGTGCGCAACCTCACCAAGAGGTTCGGCGACCTCCTGGTGTTGACCAATGTTTCCTTTGACGTGTACGATGGCGAATTCCTGTGCATCGTGGGGCCCACCGGCTGCGGAAAGACCACCTTCCTGAACTGCCTGACCCGCCTCATCCCCCTCACGGAAGGGGAGATCCTCATAGACGGGGAGCCGGCCGACCCCAAGAAGCACAACATCGCCTTCGTCTTCCAGGAGCCCTCGTCCATGCCGTGGCTCACCGTGGAGGACAACATCCGCTTCGGTCTGGAGATCAAGAAGGTGCCCGAGAAGGAGATCCAGGAGCGGGTGAACCAGGTCATGGCGCTGGTGGGCCTGACCGATTTCCGCCGCTACTACCCCCGGCAACTTTCGGCCAGCATGCTCCAGCGGGTGGTCATCGCCCGCTCCTTCGCCACCAAGCCGGACCTCCTCCTCATGGACGAGCCCTACGGCCAACTGGACATCAAACTGCGCTACTACCTGGAAGACGAGGTCATCCGCATCTGGCAGGAGATGAAGACCACCGTCATCTTCGTCACCCACAACATTGAGGAGGCCGTCTACCTGGCCGAGCGGATCCTGGTCCTCACCAACAAGCCCACTACCATCAAGGAGGAGGTGCTCGTGGACCTGCCGCGGCCCCGCGACTTCACGGACCCGGAGTTCGTGCGCATCCGCGAGCACGTGACGGACCTCATCAAGTGGTGGTAAAGGAGCCCTCATGAACCCCTTCTCGTTCCAGTTGCCCACAAGGGTGGAGTTCGGCCCTGGCTGCGCGCGGCGCGTGGGGGAAGAGGCGCGGGCGGCCGGGGTGGCGAAGGCCTTGCTGGTCACCGACAGGGGCATCGTCCAGGCGGGCCTGGCGGCGGAGGTGCAGGAGGCCCTCCGCAGCGCGGGGGTCGGGGCGGCCCTCTACGACGGGGTGCAGACCAACCCCACCCTGGCGGTGGTGGAAGAGGCCTTCGCCCTCTACCGCGCCGAGGGGTGCGACGGCCTGGTGGCCGTGGGCGGCGGGAGTTCCATAGACACCGCCAAACTGGTGGGAGTGCTGGCCACCAACCCGCCCCCCCTGAGCCAGTACGAGGGGGCCAACAAGATCGTCCACCCCATCCCGCCCCTCATCGCCATCCCCACAGCGGCCGGCACGGGGGCAGAGGTGACCTTCAGCGCCCTCTTCAACGACCCGGACCGCAACTACAAGGCCTCCGTGCGGAGCCCCAAGCAGGCGGCGCGGGTTGCCCTGCTGGACCCTTACATGCTGGCCACCATCCCTCCGCGCATGGCGGCCGCGACAGGCTTGGACACCCTCACCCACGCCATAGAGGGGTACGTCTCCACCGGCGCGAGCCCCATGAGCGACCTCCTGGGCCTGGAGGCCATCCGGCTCACTGCCCGGTGGCTGCCCCAGTTCGTGGCCAACCCGCGGAACACGGAGGCGGCCTCGCACATGCAAGTGGCCTGCGTCTACGCGGCTGTGTGCTGTTCCAACGCCCGGTTGGGGAACGTCCACGCCCTGGCCCATCCCCTGGGGGGCCACTTCAACCTGCACCACGGCGTGGCCTGCGCCATCCTCCTGCCCCACGTGATGGACTTCAACCTGATCGGGGCGCCGGAGAAGTTCGCAGCCATCGCCCAGGCCATGGGCAGGGACGTGGAGGGCCTCTCCCTGTGGGACGCGGCGGACGAAGCCCCGCGGGCCGTGCGGGACCTGATGCAGGTGCTGGGGATGCCCATGACGCTCGGCGAGGTGGGGGTCACGGTTGACCGCATCCCCGCCATGGCCCAGGACGCCGTGGCCAGCGGCATCCACACCACCAACCCGCGGGCCACGGACCTGCAGACGCTGGTGCACCTCTACGAGGTTGCCATGTAGGGGCCTCCCTCAGGCGTGCTGGAGGGAGACCCCATCCTCTTCATCAGAACATCGGAGAGCAGAACCATGCGAGCAGTGCGGATCTACGGCAAACTGGACATGCGGCTGGACGAACTGCCCGATCCGCCCGCCCCGGGCCCGGGGGAGGTCCTCCTCCGGCCCACCGTGGTCGGCGTCTGCGGGTCGGACACCCACCGCTACCTGGAGGGCGGCATCGGCAAGCGGGTGATCACCCCGGACAACCCCCTCATCCCCGGGCACGAGTTCGCCGCCGTGGTGGAGGAAGTGGGGCCTGGCGTGACCCTTGTACGCCCTGGGGACCGTGTGGCCGTGGAACCGGCCCGGTCCTGCGGCCACTGCGAACTCTGCCTCCTGGGGAAGCGCAACCTGTGCCTGAACCTGGCCATGTGCGGCTCCAACGCCGACGGTGCCCTGCGGGAACGGATGCTCTACCCGGCGGATGAAGAGCTCCTCATCCCCCTGCCGGACAAGGTGAGCGACGAGGAGGGCGCGCTCCTGGAGCCCCTGGGGGTGGCCATGCACGCCCTGGAACTGCGCCGGCTGCGCCTGGCAGATACCGTGGCGGTGCTCGGGGCCGGGACCATCGGCCTCCTCATCACCCAGTTGGCGAAACTGGCCGGGGCCAGCCAGATCATCGTCTCCGAGCCGCTGGAGTACCGACGGCAGGCAGCCAGGGAGATGGGGGCCACGGACGTCCTGGACCCCCGTCAGGTGGACCCGGTGAAGGCGGTGCAGGACCTGACCCACGGCCGTGGGGTGGACGTGGTCTACGAGGCCTCGGGCTCCACAGAAGCCCTGAAGCAGGGTGTGGAGATGGCCCGCTTCGGCGGGACCTACATCCTCGTGGGCCTGCCCGTGCCGGACACCGTGGAACTCCCCTTCACCGCCGCATGGCAGCGGGAACTGACCGTCATCTTCCAGAAGCGGATGAACGACATCTATCCCCGCGCCCTCAGGATGCTCACGCAGGGCATGGTGAGCCTCCTGCCCCTGGTCACCCATCGGTTCTCCCTGGACGAGGCGATCCCGGCCTTTGAGACGGCTGGCCGCTACCGGGATGGCGTGCTCAAGGCCGTCATCCGCGTCAATCCCTAACCAAGAGAGGCATCATGGAAGGATTTGGAAATTCCACCCAAGCAGAACCCCTCCTGGACCTGAAGAGCCGCAAGTTCCAGGTGCTCATTGACGAGAAGAGGCTGCCCGGCTGCTGCCTGAGCATGGCCGTCTACTACTACCCCCCCGACTCCCGGGGGCCAGTGCACCACCACGACGTGGAGACGGAGGTCTACTACTGCCTCCGCGGCTCCGGCCACATCCGGATCAACGACAAGGTCTTCGACCTCAAGCCGGGCCACGTGGTCTACATCCCTCCAGGGTCGGAGCATCAGACCTGGAGCGATCCCGATAGCGAG
>JBMFPD010000292.1:0-3851 GCA_049969295.1 Anaerolineae bacterium
GGCGTAGCAGCGGTCCCTGCCGCGCAGGGCCCAGGCCTGGCAGCCGGGGTAGGTGCAGCGGCGTTTGTGGGGGTTTCGGGGCATCGGTGGCTCCTGCAAATCTTAGAACGTTTGTTCGCATTGTACCGCGGGGAGGTGGTCGTGGTCAACCCCTGGCGCGGCCTCCGGGCAACATTGGGTAGCCTGGGGGCAATGGATGCGGGATTGCCCGGTGGCCTCTGGTGGATTTGACGAAACGGCAGGGGTGTGGTAAGATGGGTTGGCAGTAAAGAGCGGAGGCGTGGTGTAGCGGCCTAACATGCCGGCCTGTCAAGCCGGAGATCGCGGGTTCGAATCCCGTCGCTTCCGCCTCTGGTAAGAAGAGGCCCCCACACCTGTGGGGGCCTGGACTTTGGCCGTTTTCTCCCGCCGTAAGGCGCGCTCGGACCGCGGGCACCAGAAAAAAAGCCCTCTAGACAAGCCTCCAGGGTGGGGACCACCCTGGAGAAACGGCTTCATTTCCCGCAGATGCGGGCCACGCCCAGCACCGCATTCTGTAACCCAGCCACCCACCTCTCTTTTTTAGCCAGTTGCCCCCGGTGCACCACACTTGCCAGTTGTGCCTATCTTCAGGGCAGGAGCAGGATCTTCCCAGCCTCCCCGGACCTGGCCAGCGCCATGGCTTCATCTATTCGCTCCAGGGGAAACCGATGGGTGATGACAGGCAAGGGGTCCAGCCGGCCGGCTTTCAGCAGGGCATCCATCTGCCACCAGGTGTCCCACATGACCCGGCCAGTCGTGCCGAAGACCCTGGCTTCTTTGTAGATGACGTCCTCCACCAGGTCCAGGGCGATAGGGCTGGAAGGAAGCCCCACCAGGGAGATGCGCCCACCTTTCCGCAGCACCTTGAACGCCTGCTGGGTGGCCCTTGCATTTCCCGTCAGTTCAACGACAACGTCCACGCCACGCCCATCCGTGGCTGCCAGGATGGCCTGCACGGGGTCCTGCTCCCCGGCATGGACGAGGATCGCGCTGGGAACCATGCGCGGAGCCATGTTCAGGCGGAAGGGGTTCACCTCCACGGCAAACAGGCGGTTCGCACCACACGCAGCGGCAACCCCCAGGGCGAAGAGGCCGATGGGCCCACATCCGAACACGGCTACGCTTCTGCCGTCCACCCGGTCCACCAGAACACCGTGCACAGCCACCCCCAGCGGCTCCAGGACAGCCCCCAGTTCAGGAGAGGTCCCAGGGGCCAGTTTCCACGCGCAGACCTCCGGCAACAGCGCGTATTCTGCAAACGCGCCATCCGTGTGGACGCCCAGGATGGCCATGTTCTCGCAGATATGCTGGTTGCCCGTCTGGCATTGGAAGCAGTGTCCGCAGGGGATGTGGGTTTCCCCCGCGACCAGGTCTCCGACCTGAATCCTGGTCACCTGGCTGCCGACCTCCACCACCTCTCCGCAGAACTCGTGGCCGAAGACCATGGGTGGCCGGATCCGCGCCTGGGCATAGGGCGTCCACTCATAGATGTGGATATCCGTGCCGCAGATGGCCGCAGCCTGCACTCGGACCAGCAGGTCCTTCGCACCGATCTTCGGGACCTCCACCTCCGTGACTTCCGCGCCTGGTTCAGGCTGGGACTTGAGGACCGCCCGCATCTTCATGTCTTCCGCCTCCCTTGAAGGACTTCTTTCGCTCTCTGGACGCCCAGGCGAGGGCTGGAAAGCACAGGGACCTTCACTTCCCCTTCCGCCATCCGATCCACAACGCTGGCCATGGATGCCTGGGCCAGGACGATCACGTCCACCCGGCTGGCCAGTTGCCGCAGGCCTTCCATCACGATGCGGTCGTGGGTTTCCCTGTCGCCTGCCGAAGCGGCCTCAAAAGCCCCCTGGCAGAGCACAGCCTCCACCTCCACCTCCTTCCCCATGTCCCGCGCCCGCTCTGCCACAAGGTCAGAAGTTGGCTTCAGAGTGCTGGGGAGCGTAGCGATGACCCCCACCCTCTTCCCCTGGGCCACTGCTGCATCGGCCATTGCCTCATCAATCCTCAGGACAGGGATGCTCACAAGCCTTCGGGCTGTCTCCACACAGGGACCGATGGAGGAACACGTGACCAATACGGCATCGGCTCCGGCCTCCTCGGCGTGGAGGACGTAGTCCGCAACGGCACGGTAGACGCGTGGAGTCGGCCCCCCCTTGGCAATGGCCTCCTGGAGGAGGCTCTCGTCCACCATGTGGTACACCTTCACCTCGGGCATGACCTCGGCGCAGAGATCCCCGATCACCTTGGTCAGCCAGACCACGGTATGCAACAGAGCCAGTTTCTTCATAGAGTTTACCCCCTGCTTTCACACAAGACCCCAGGGAATCCGGAACGCAACTGTCTGCTCCAGGGGGACAATGGCCCTAAGCGGGGCCGGTGCCAGACGAAATGCCGATGCTCTGGCTGGACTGGGATACCCGCTGCGATCAGATGGTCCGCAGAACGCGTTCATCCCTGCCCGTGGGTTTTGGCCACCTCTCGGCGACCGAAGCATCCAGCTCAGCGAGCTTCTCCACGGAAAAGTCAGGGGATTGACAAAGGGCGAAGATCTCGCTCTCAAGGCGGTCAATCTCCTCGGCCACCTCTGCCAACTTGCGCAACGGGATCTCGGCTGGGATGAGGATCACGCCATGTTGGTCGCCCGCGAGGAGATCGCCTGGTTGGACCACCAGGCCAGCGACCCGGACGCTGCCTCCATAATCAATGAAAGCACCATAGCCATGAGTGGGCAAGACATGCGTGGAGAAGACCTGAAACCCCAGTCTCTGGAGGCCATCCAGGTCACGCACAGCACCATCTACGACGGCCCCCACACATCCCAGGGCTCGGTGCACGTTGCCGTTCCACTCGCCCAGCATGGCTCCGGCCGGCGGGTCGTCAATGTCCTGGATCACAGCCACCTTGGGGCCCGGTTGAGAGGCGATAAAGCGCCAGTAGTCTGGTTCGTAGATCCCTGGGCGTACTTGGCTGGGAGGCTGGTCCGTGCAAACCCGCGCCGTCACTGCATAGCCGAGCATGAGAGGCAGATTTGGGAAACGACACACCATGAGAGAATTGCAGAACCCCGTGTTCGGCGGGATGACGTTGAATGTTTCAATGGCATTGGCCAGGGTAGGGACCGTGAAACGGCGAAGGGCCTCTAGTTCTTCCCTGGTGTGACGGGCAGATGCCATGTGGATTCCCCTCGTTTCCTGGAAACGTGGGGGCCAGACTGTGCCAGCCCAGCGGAAACAGGGGGGCACAGCCTGGCCCAGATTCCGCTATAGTTCAATCCAATCCAGGCCCAACGATTTCAGCTTCTCCGGCGTGGGGTTGCCTGTGCCCAGATCCCAACCGCAAAGCCGGTAGTACACGTCCTTGGCATGCTCAATCTGCTGGTGGGTATAGTGGACTCCAGCAGTGGGCCCATCTCCCTGCAGCGGCATGAAGAACTTGATGGGGAGGGCATCGTGTTCTCGGGTGAACCCCTCACGGGCGTTGAAAGCCCGCATCATGTTGATACGGCGCTCGCCGACTTCCAGGAGCTCCCCGAGGGTGATGTCCCAACCAGTCGCTGCGCGCAGCATCTCGGCCATTTCTTCGGGGCCGTACAATTGCCACCCAACCCCATAGACAAAGGAGCAGAGGGCATATGTATCCATGGCAGAGTAGACTCTCTGCGTGGTCACGAGGAAGCGGACTTTCTCATCGGTGAGGCTGCCGGGAGGCTGCAGTGCTGTGAGACCCAGTGCCTCAAGCCTCGGCAGAGCCAGTGGATCTCCACTCCCCTCGTAGAAGGGGTCGTGCTCAGAAGACATGTGGTCCGCACCGAACGGATTTACGGC
>JBMFPD010000293.1:0-3850 GCA_049969295.1 Anaerolineae bacterium
CTGGCCCCCTTCCCCTCTTCGGTGCGGAGAGGGGAAGGAGGATGGGAAAAGGGGCCGGGGGATGGGAGGGGTTATCTCCACCTCACCCTGCTTGCCTAGGGCTGGAGCGGGAGTCAGGCGGGGGTCGGAAGAGGCTGGCGGCGCGGCACTTCGTCGCGGAACTGCTTCTGGTACAGTTCGTAATAGAGGCCCCGGCGGGCCAGCAGCTCCTGGTGCGTGCCCCGTTCCACGATCTGGCCGCCATCCACCACCAGCACCTGGTCGGCGTTGCGCACCGTGGAGAGGCGATGGGCCACGATGAAGGCCGTGCGGCCCTCCAGGAGGCGCTCCAGGGCCCGCTGGATGAGCATCTCCGTACGGGTGTCCACGCTGGAGGTGGCCTCGTCCAGGATGAGGATGCGAGGGTCGGCCAGGATCGCCCGGGCGAAGGAGATGAGTTGCCGCTGGCCCAGGGAGAGGTTGCTCCCCCGCTCCATGACCTCCGTCTGGTACCCCTTGGGCAGGTTCACGATGAAGTCGTGGGCGTTGACCAGGCGGGCCGCCGCCTCCACCTCTTCGTCGGTGGCGTCCAGACGGCCGTAGCGGATGTTGTCGGCGATGGTCCCTGAGAAGAGGAAACTATCCTGCGGGACCATGCCCATCTGCGAGCGGAGGCTGGCCAGGCGCACGTCCCGCACGTCGTAGCCATCTACCAGCACCTGTCCCTCAGTCGCCTCGTAGAAGCGGGCCAGGAGAGCCACAATGGTGGTCTTGCCAGCGCCGGTAGGCCCCACCAGGGCGATCGTCTGGCCGGGCTCTGCCACGAGGTTGATGCCCTTCAGGACCGGCTCGCCGGGCTTGTAGGCGAAGTGCACGTTCCGGAACTCCACCCGGCCCTGGATGGGCGGCAGATCCACCGTGCCGTCCCGCTCCCGGTACTCCTCTGGCGTGTCCAGAAGGTGGAAGATGCGCTCTGCGCCAGCCAGGGCCGACTGGGCCATGGCGTACAGGTTGCTCAGGCGGCGGATGGGCTGGTAGAAGCGCTGGACGTAGGCGATGAAGGCGACAATGGTCCCCACGCTTGCCCGGCCTGAGAGGGCGAGGTGCGCCCCGTACCCCACCACAATGGCGACAGCGACCGTGCTCAGGACGTCCACAGCGGGCATGAAGGCCGAGGTGATGGTCTGGGCCTGGACGTTGGCATCGCGGTTTTCGGCGTTGAGGGCCATGAAGCGCTGCAGGTTCTGGGACTCGCGGGCGAAGGCCTGCACCACCCGCATGCCGGAGAGGTTCTCCTCCAGGTCGGCGCTCACAGCCCCGATCTTCTCCCGCGTGCGGCGGAAGGCCGCCCGCGCCCGCCGCGAGAGGACCACCGTGGTCGCTACCATGAAGGGGAGGACGGCGAAACTGGCCAGCGCCAGACCGGGGTGCATGGACACCATGACCACCAGGATGCCCCCCAGGAGGAGGACGTCGCTTATCAGGTCCACGAGCCCGTTGGAGAGGAACTGGTTGATGACGTCCACGTCGTTCACCAGGCGGGACATGAGGTCCCCGGCCTCCCGCTCGTCAAAGAAGCGCATGGCGAACCCCTGGATGGTGCGGAAGATCTCCGTCCGCATGCGGGCCAAGGTGCGCTGGGAGGCCAGGCCCATCAGGTAGATCTGCCCGCTCGTGACCAGCCAGCTCCCCACATACGTCGCCAGCAGGAAGAGCACGATGCGGATGAGGCCCGCCCGGTCCCCCACGGCGATGAAGCGGTCCACGGCCAGGCCGATGAGGTAGGGGCCCAGGAGTTGCAGGCCCGAGTTGACCAGGACGAGGAAAGCCGCAGCCGCGACGAGGAGAGCCACCGGCCGCAGGTACGCCGCCAGCCGCACCACGGTCCCGCGGCGGTCCGCGGCGTGCTCTTCTTCTATAGCCATCATCCGGCGGAAGCCGGGTCCAGGTCCGTGCATCATGGACGCACCTCCTCAAGGGGCATCGGTGCGGGTTCCACGTCCTCCACCATCTGGAGGTAGTAGAAGTCGGCGTAGAGGGGGCTTTCGTGGAGGAGTTCCTCATGGGTCCCCTGGGCTACGATGCGGCCGCGCTCCAGCACCAGGATGAGGTCCGCGTGGCGCAGGGTGCTCATCCGCTGGGCGATGACGAAACTGGTGCGGCCCTTCATCAGGCGCAAGAGGGCCTGCTGGATCTGGTACTCCGTCTCCACATCCACGCTGGAGGTCGCGTCGTCCAGGATGAGGATGCGCGGGTCCAGGAGGAGGGCGCGGGCGATGGCGATGCGCTGCTTCTGCCCCCCGGAGAGGGTGACGCCCCTCTCGCCCACCAGAGTGTCGTACCCCTGGGGGAAGGACATGATGAAGTCGTGGGCCTCCGCAGCCCGGGCCGCGGCGATGATCTCCTCGTCGGTCGCATCCGGCCGGCCGAAGGCGATGTTCTCCCGGATGGTGCCGGTGAAGAGGGTCGTCTCCTGAAGGACCATGCCGATCTGGGACCGGAGCGACTCCAGCGTGACCTCGCGCACGTCTATCCCGTCCACCAGGACGCGCCCTTCGGTGGGGTCGTAGAAGCGGGGGATGAGGTTGACGATGGTGGTCTTGCCCGACCCGGTGGCCCCCACCAGGGCCACCATCTGGCCGGGCTTGGCGGTGAAGGAGACGTCCCGCAGCACGTACTCACCCCCGAAGTAGCGGAAAGAGACGTGGTCAAAGGTCACTTCGCCGCGGATGGGCGGGAGGGGACGCGCGTTGGGGGCTTCCGTCACCTCGGACTGGGCGTCCAGGATCTCAAAGACCCGCTCGGCGGAGGCCCCGGCGCGGGCGATCATCCCCAGGATCATCCCCAGCATGCCGATGGGCATCATCAGGAGGCCCAGGTAGGTGTTGAAGGCCACCAGTTGCCCCAGGCTCAGCCGGCCGCCCATGACCTGGACCCCGCCGAACCCCAGGACGATGGCCGTGCCCAGGCTGCCAGCGAAGAAGAGGAGGGGCAGGTTCACCGCCATGGCCCGGATGGCCCGCAGGTTCTCGTTCAGGAGGGCCAGGTTCTGCTCCTCAAAGCGGCGGAGTTCGTAAGGCTCGCGGACGAAGGCCTTGACCACGCGGATGCCGGCCAGGTTCTCCTGGAGGATGGTGTTGAGGCGCGAGAGTTCCTGCTGCACCCGCATGAAGATGGGGCGCACCGTCCCGGCGAAGCGGAGGATGGCGAACGCAAGGAGCGGCATGATCAGCATGCTCACGGCGGCCAGCTGCCAGTCCATGCGGAAGAGGATGACCAGTGTGGCGACGAGCATCACGAGGGCGTTCAGGAACTGGAGGAACCCGAAGCCGATGAACATGCGCACGAGTTCCACGTCGTTGGTGGCGCGGGTCATCAGTTGGCCGGTCTGGGCGCGGTCGTAGTAGCCGAAGGAGAGGCGCTGCAGTTTTTCGTAGATGGCGTTGCGCAGGTCAAAGGCCACCCCTTCGCCCACCCTGGCCGCGAGGTAGCCCCGCAGGAAGTTGAAAAGGCCCTGGGCCGCGGCCACCAGGACGATGCCCACCGCCGCCAGGAGGACGAACGAGAGGTCTCCTCCGCCGATGCCCCGGTCGATGATCATCTGCACGAGGCGCGGCATGACCAGGTTGGCCGCAGTGGCCAGGAGGAGGCCCGCGTAGGCCCCGGAGGCCAGCCAGGCGTAGGGTTTCATATAGCCTAAGGCACGGAAGAGGTAACGCATATCCGCTCTCCGCTTGCCCCATTTGTTTAGCAAGCCTAAATATTATACCACTGAAGGTCTGTCCTGTCAAACAGGGGAGCGGGGCGCGGCGCGTTCCGTGGGGGGCGTTGGACCGCAAGCGCGCGGGCCGGAGGGGAGCACTTCCCGCGC
>JBMFPD010000294.1:0-3843 GCA_049969295.1 Anaerolineae bacterium
CGACACCATTGCCCTGTTCCCACCCATCTTGTTGGACCTCATCAGCTCAGGCTTCTTCCTCGCCTGTGACCCAGAGGGTGGTAACGATCTATTGGCCCATTACAAGTTTTCCCCGAGTTCATCCCCCGCTACCTGGACCCGGTGTACAATGACTGTAGACACCGCCCCAGAGCGCAAGGGCAGTTTTCCCCGGAGAAAGAGACAGGCACCCGGTTCGGGCCTCCTGCACTACCTTTCCGGGTGCCTGCCGCACTTGTGCCACGCGTTGGGCGTCAGATCTCCTCCGAACCGAACCCTTTCTCCACTTCCTGGAGGAGCCAGTGCTCCTCCTCTTCGGCCTCCCGGGCCCGCGCCGCGCGGGAGGCCTCGGGCCGGGCCAGGGGGAGGAACACCTGCACGACTGTCCCCACCCCTACCTCGCTCTGGATGGCCATGCTCCCACCATGCCGCTCCACGATGCAACGGGAGACGTAGAGGCCCAGGCCCGTGCCCTGCCCGCGGGGCTTGGTGGTGAAGAAGGGCTCGAAGACCCGCGGCAGGGCCTCGGGCGGGATGCCGCAGCCCGTGTCCCTGACCTCCAGGCAGACCTGTCCTGCACCCTCGTCCACCGTCAGGTGGACTTCCAGCCGGCCCCCCTTGGGCATGGCCTGGACGGCGTTGTTGAGGATGTTCAGGACGACCTGTTCTATCTCCTCTGGAACCGCCTCTACCCGTGGGATTGTCTCGCTGTAGGTGCGGACGATCTCAATGTTGGCGCGCTTGAGGGGCCGCTCCCGGAGGCCCAGGACCCGGTCCACCACCATGCTCAGGTCCACCTGCTCCCTGGTGCTGCTGCCCCGCCGGGAGAGGTCCAGCAGGTGGCGCACCAACTGGGCGATCCGCTCGGCCTGCTCCCGGATGCGGTCCACGTCGCTGGCCACCGCGGGCCGGTCCGCCACCATGCGGCGCACCAGGGAAGCGTACCCCAGGACGCCGGTCAGAAGGTTGTTGATCTCGTGAGCGTAGGCAGCCGACAGCTGCCCTGCGGCAGCGAGGCGCTGCAGGTGCAGCAGCTGTTCCTCGCTGGGGACGCAATCATCCACGTGCTATCTCCCCCGTGAGCGATGGGATCAGGATCCGGTATGGAGATGCAAAGCCAGAGGCGGTTCCGCCAGGGGGTCCGATGGACCTCCCGAATGCATGGGAGCCAGACCCGGCCCGCCCGCTGGCACCAGTTCGAAGGAAAGGGCTCCATCCAACTTCTGGGCGAATTCTACGAGGCTGTGGGCTCGGATGGAGGCCACCAGGCGGTATTCGTCTGGCGTCAGGTCAAACTCCTGGGCTGCTGTGCCAGGGTCGGCCAGAAGGCGCGCCCGGAACGCCTTGTCCACCACGGCTGTGCCGATCAGCCTGTTCAGGTTGTGACTGCACATCTTCGCACTCCTCCAGAACAATCTGCCCCCTCGTCTTTCCACAACCTCGGTCCGGGGGCTGCCCGCAGGGGTGAGGGTGGCCTATCTCCAGAGAAAAAGAATCCCGACCCGCGTGCTCGCCCGCTCGCGCAGCCGGGATCCCGCCTCCGGCGTTGTGCGCAACGCCGCTCTTGTGGCTACGCCCCAAAGCCATCACTTCACGGGGTGCCTTCTGCCACAGGCCACTACAACCACAAGGGCTGCGAGCAAGGCACTCCCCCTTCCCGCTGTTTATACGGTCCTACATGACCTGCCGGGGACCTCTCCGGAAGAAGCCTGGGCCAGCTTCCTCCCCTCCCCGAACTCCTGGCGAGCCAATCCTTCTCCGCAGCCTCTGCTTCAGGCAAGGCCCTCAGGGCTCATGGAAGGCCAGGGCCACCACCAGCGCCAGGCATGTACGGAAGGCCAGGGCCACCACCAGCGCCAGGAACCAACATCGCCACACCTCCTATGCGTCAAACCGGTGTTGGGTTTGCCATCAGAACACTTCGCCCCCCATTATACGGACAGGCACTTACACTTCGCGCAACAGAACACTTACACTTCACTCGCGAGAAACAAAGTAGGTCACGCCTGAGGCGTGACCTACAACGACAACGCTGCAATGCGGTCTCCTCCCCGGGGGGCGGGCCAGGTCAGCCCAGGATCTGGCGGTACAACTCCTCCGTCTCCGGCAGGGGATCCAGGCCCAGGTCCTCGCGCAGGAGGTCCACGCACTGACGGTAGGCCCTGATGGCGGCGGTGCGGTCGCCCGTGGCGGCGTAGGCCCGCATCAGGCGGTGGTAGGCCCGTTCCTGGTAGCGGTCCCGCGCCAGGACCGACTGGCACACACCGATGGCCAGTTCGGGCGTCCCGTGCGCCAGGTACAGGTCGGCCAGGCGCATGGCCGCGGCCAGGTACCGCTCCCGCAGCCGCTCCCGCTCCCGCTGGCACCAATCGGCGTAGAACTCCTCCAGGTAGTCGCCCCGGTAGAGGGCCAGCGCTTCCTGGTACCGCTCTATCTGCTCCTCTGGGCTCCGGGCTTCCTCGGCTTCCTCCAGGAGTCTCTCAAACTCCCGCACATCGTACCACCACTGGACCTGGTCGTTCAGCCGGTAGAGGCCGTCCTGGTAGACCACGCAGTCGTTGAAGAGGGCACGCCGCAGGCGGTACAGGACGGTGTGGAAGACCGTGTTCATCCGGGAAGGGGGCAGGTCCGGCCAGAAGAGAGCCCCCACCTGTTCCCGTCGGACCCCTTCGGGGTGGGCCAGGAGGAAGAAGAAGAGTTCCCGAGTGCGGACGCTGGCCCAGCGGGAGAGGAGCACCGGCTCGGTGTGGAGGAAGACCTGGGTGGGCCCCAGGGCATACACGCGCAGTGCGTAGGGTGTTTCATCGGACCTGGGAGGGGGGACTCCCCTGGGAAGGGGTTCCGCCCTTTCCTGGCTTTCAGCCGTGGAGAGGTGTTCCTGCACCCGCTCCAGGAAGGCGGCGACGATGCCTTCTTCATCCAACTCAGCCACCTGGCGCAGCATGGGCAGCATGGTCCGCGCTTCTGCCACGAGGAAGTGGTCGTAGCCCAGTTGCCCCGCCGTCTCCAGGGCTTGCAGGAGGCGTTGCAGGGCTGTTCTGGGCCGCTTGGCAAGGAACGCCAGGAAGGCCAGGTGGAGGCGTGCCCGGGCCAGTTCCCGCCGGGCCCCGCCCTGTTCAAACTGTTGGGCTGCGGCCAGGAGTTCCCGCTCCCCCGCGTCCAGGTGGCCTCGCTCGTAGTCGTTGATGCCCAAGGTCATGCGGCAGAGGGCCATCTCGTAGGGGGAAAGGTGGCTCTGGGCCAGGGCCAGGGCACGCTGGGCCAGCCGCTCGGCGCGGGCGTGGGACCCCCGCAGGCGCGCGACCTCAGCCTGGCCGTTCAGGCAGTAGACCATGAGGAAGTTCTCCTGCGCCCGTTCGGCTATCTGGTAACTCTCCTGGAACCTGGCCACCGCCTCCTCCAGACGGCCGAGGTCCCGGTAGAGGTCCCCCAGGCTGGCCAGGACGTAGGCCTCGGCCTGGAGGGACTCCGCCTCCCGGGCCCGCAGGAGCGCTTCCTCCAGGGCTTCCTGGGCTTCCTCAAATTCCCCGTTCAGGTAGTGGATGAAGCCCAGATCGTTGGTCACGCGGGCCAACTGGGCCGGGTTGCCCACGTCCCGCCAGTAGCGCAGGGCCTGCCGCAGGTGGATGATGGCCCGGTGCAGGTCGCCGTACTCGGCGTAGGCCACGCTCAGGTCCTGGTGCAGGTAAGCGATCCAAGGGGTATGGCCCAACCGCTCGTACCCCCGCAGGGCTCGTTCCAGGTAATTGAGCGCGGCTGGGAGGTCCCCCACGCGCCGGTAGGCCATCCCCAGGACCCGGTAGGCCCGTACGACGACTTTGGCCG